>JAYUHW010000237.1:0-8031 GCA_043766615.1 Fibrobacteria bacterium
GCTTTTTCGTGAGGATGATTTGATACTGCGGAAAATAGAAGGAAATCAGCAGGGAGTGAAAAGTGGGATTTTTACGCTGGTAGAGCGCGGCACCTTACATTGGGATTCACTGGCTTCCTGATTACGTGGAAAGGTATCGTATAGATTCAAATCCACCTTGGATCTAAAGGGTCGGAGCGGCAATTCCGCTTCCTTTGTAAATCTGAAAAAGGATTTTTGGTCCGGGTCCGGAAAGAGGGCATAGCGCCCATTTCGGACTGGAAAAATAGCTAGTTCATGTTCCGCTAATATTGCCGGCCGCTGCGCCAGGGTATCGACCTTGGCCATTAACCTCGGTTCTCTGCCTCCATTTGCTTTCAATTCATCTGCCGTAACATAGAAGATACCATCGCGTTCTAGGG
The DNA here is from genome assembly GCA_043766615.1 of Fibrobacteria bacterium. Lineage (GTDB taxonomy): Bacteria > Fibrobacterota > Fibrobacteria > UBA11236 > UBA11236 > Chersky-265. Next base: position 402 of record JAYUHW010000237.1, read on the forward strand.
TCTCGAGCACGGGCAAGCGTTCGAAAACTTTTTTCCACGCCTCGTCGCGTTCCATCAGACTTTATAGTTGGTAATCACTATTTCGTTGATGCGACCCCGACTCGCAGCATTGGCATTGATGGATCGGCTTGCGGGGACTCGGAACATGCGGTTCAAATATTTTGAATACTGTTCTTCAAAAAAATCATCCCGTGGATCGGTATTCTTTGGATCAGAATTGCTCAACATTTGATATACCCCTCGTCGATCCAATGTTTGGAACATTTGAGCGAGTTGCTTCTGGTCCGAATCTCCAAAGCCTCCCTGGCTATAAGAGGTAAAGCTTGCCGTGGCGCTGAGTGGCCGGTAGGGCGGGTCATAGTAAATGAAAGTCCCGGTTTTAATCCTGGTTTTTTTAGTTAATAATTCCCGGAAGTCGCCCTGGCGGATATCCGCCTTTGCCAACAGGGTCGAGGCTCTGCGCAGATTGTCCGCGTTGAGGATGGTGGGGTTGAGATAACTGCCGAAAGGCACATTAAAAAGGCCTTTGCTATTCACGCGAAAAAGGCCGTTAAAGCAGGTTTTGTTGAGAAAAATTATTTGTGCCGTCCGTTCGACCCAAGCAGTGGAATGTTTTTTGAAATCCATGCTCGGCAGTGCCTGATTGAAATCGGAACGCACCTTTAGAAATCTCGCCTTGCGTGCACTTTCACCAAGCTTTAAATACGCTTTCTCCATTTGGCCCAAATGTGAGATTAGACTTTCAACATCCTTCTGCACAACTTGATATGCCAATACCAATTCGGGATTGACATCCATTAGGAAAGCGGACTTAACGGGAAAATTCTGCATGACATGAAAGAAAACGGCGCCGCCGCCGAGGAACGGTTCGATATACGTATCTATGGAACCTTCGGCCAGTGCCTTGGGAAAATATTGAGAAAAGCGTTCCAGCAATTGCCCTTTACCGCCCGCCCACTTGAGAAAAGGGCGCGCCGGTTTCGGCCTAAGCGTTGCCATGGAAAATTACACTCGCATCTTCACGCGAACAGGCATAATTATAAATGGTATGCCTAGATGATACAGTCGGCGTTGTACGGCAAAAACGACATTGTTGTGAAAAAGCCTGGAAAAAAAGCTTTCTTCGGGGAAAACCAGTTGACCCATAAAAAATACGGAATGCGGAAATCTCGTTAGGATTTGGGGAGCTATTTGCGCACTGCCTTCCACCACATCATGACTAAGTAAGGATATGCCTTCACCATAATAGCCATGCCTGCTAATAAACTCAACATAGCTATCCAATTCAACCTTTACGTGAGACTGTAAATTTTCAACTTCATCCGCGCCTTTAAACGTGCCGGCATCGATCAACCCAATTTCAACAAATACAAAATTCTTATAAATGCCGCCGAATAGTCGAATGATACTGAATAAAGTATGCAAGCCAACGCCGTTGAAACCACTTACCAGCATGACAGCTGTGCGGGCTTTTGGATCGAACTTAGGCACCACAGGTTCCGGATTTGATTTGTCCAAGGCCCCTCTACCAGCCGCGCCCATTATATTTGGAATAGCACCCGATTGTGAGGTCTTGGCTGCATTGACCAGATTGTCCATACGTTTGAGTATTTTCTCGACATTGTTGTAGTGACGTTTTACAAAAGTCGCCAGAACTACCAGAAGGCCGGTTAGAATCAGAGTAATCCAGCCCCCTTCATTGAATTTAAGGATGGTTACCGTAATCAGAATGAATAAACAAAGACCAAAGGCCACAGCGCTGGTCAGGATGCGGCGCTTCCAACCCTTCATCTTGTCTCGAACACTCCACCAGTATTTCAGCATGCCCATTTGAGAAAGCACAAAGGTTATGAAAACAGTTATGGAATAAAGCACGACCAGAAGCTGAACCGATCCCTTGGTCGCCATCAGGATAATGGCCGCAGCACCACCCATCAATATGACGCCGTTTTGGGCCACCAACCTATCGCTTAATAAAGTGAATTTCGTGGGGAACCAATGATCCAATGCCATATTAGCCAATACCCGGGGGCCACCTAGAAATCCGGCTTGTGCGGCAACAAAAAGGATTACGGCTTCAGAGACCAAGCTGGCCCAGATGAAACTTTTGCTCGCCGTCGGATTCCAGTTTCTGGTCATGGTATCGAACAAAGTCGCATTCAGCGTTTTTCCAGGTAGCGGTGTCAAATGGTACAAAACATAAAGCAGCATTAAACCCAATACCATAAACGCTAAGGATGCAGCCATGTAAATCATGGTGCGCTTGCCAGTTTGCAGCCTTGGCTCTCGCAGCAATGGCATTCCGTTACTGACAGCCTCAATTCCCGTATACGTTCCCGCCCCCATGCTATAGGAACGAAGCAGTAAAAAAATCATCCCCATCAGGCCTAATTCACTATGAGTTACGCCGACATCCACCATGGTGGAATGAACCACTTCCGGAAAATCCCAGAGATGAAGCACCAAGCCGTAGAGAATGGCAAAGGTGTGAGTCAAAACGAACACCAGAAAAATAGGCACCAAGGGAAGAATGGATTCCTTAACTCCCCGAAGATTCATGATTACCAGAAGTAACAGCACGAACAACGTGGCCTCAAATTTATAATGGTACCAATGGCTTGGTAAAAAACTGAATATGGCATCAGCGCCACTAGCTACGGAAATGGTAATGGTCAAAACATAGTCGATGAGCAGTGCACAACCGGAAATCATACCGGCTTGCGGTGAAAGCAGCTTGCTTGCTACCAAATAGCCACCTCCACCGGCTGGGAAGATTTCTATTAGCTGTGAATAGCTGGCACTGATGATGAGAACAGTCAACGCAGATCCTAGGGCCACCAGAATCCCTAGATGGGGATGTGCACCCAAGGCCCTGAAGGCTTCTTCCGGACCATAACTTGAGGAAGAAAGACCATCGGCTCCAAGGCCTACCCAGGCAAAAAATGCGATTAAACTGATGCTGTGGAAGGATTTTTTGTCAGAAGGGTCAATGGACTTACCCAGCAAGAGCGTTTTCAGCTTTTGAATGGGATTAAATCGTGGCGTTTCCGGCATGGAACTCAGGAATTCTGTTCAGAGATTGCGTGTGCGGACCGGGCCATATTGGAGACGCAAAAGATAATAAAGGGTGCTGGGAAATGGTGAAAACCAGGAATTTGTTTTTTAGATTGCATCCCGCTAATTGGGAGGCGTGACCGAGCGGTTTAAGGTGTCAGTCTCGAAAACTGAAGTATGGGAAACTGTACCGTAGGTTCAAATCCTACCGCCTCCGATTTGGCAAATCCTACTTAGGTAGAATGCGAAAAAACCCATTGGAATAATCATTGAAGAGGGTTTCATTATCATAGTCCGCCACTAAAATTTTGATAGAATCAGAAACCATGGAAATAGTTTTTCCCAGGCCGGTAGGAATGGAATCCGGAATTATGAAGCTGAGGTCGCAACGGTCCAGCAGATTGATGCTCTTTGAAGGCAAATCAGGTAATAGAACCTTTGTACTCAAGCCATTACTCCATATGACAAGCCTTACCAACGCGCTTGAATTTTCATGACTAGTTAGCAGTACTTGCATTTTTTCGCCCACATGAAAACTTTCTCCTCCGTTTGGAGTTAGTACCCTAAACTGAGGCTCACCCGTACTTACAGGAAAGACAGAGTCGCTGATTTCCCGGCAGGTCTTACCAACCACAGGGCCCGGACTCGATGGGCTCTTTAAACATGCCAATAACAGCAAAGCGAATATCACACAACAGAGGGTGGCTATCGAATTTTTCATGATTAAAGATCGGAATTGCATCAATCAAACCACCCGGAGTTTTGGGTATCACAACAGGATCTTAGAAAACCGAATTTAGTGAACTTGGTGCTGAAAGAAGACCTTGCCCCAGTTTTAAAAGATTGGTCATAGTGAAAAGTAGCTTTCAGCACATACGCCCCGGTTCCCGCCATTTGTTTATTTAATGTTCGACCGGTCCAGACAATTCTTTGTGTGTACTCAGTTAAATTCGGATTGTGGGTTGGATCTTCTTTTTTATCCAGGAGCTTCAAGTCTTCTTCCTCAATTTTGCCTGTGGCTTTGGCGACCAATTGACCCAAATTGGTAAAGATGGAAAAGGTATATGTAACAGGATACTTGGTCACTACTACAATTACCGATCCTAAAAACAAGTCGCCTTCTTTGGCGACACAGTTCTCGCATTTTCCGTTTTCGCTTTTACCCGGGATGGCGTACCCCTTGCTGTCAACGGGGATCAGGACATGATCCGGTTCTGGAGAAGTAGGCACGGCTTCCGCCTTGGACTTGGAACCATTGGCAAAGGTTACATAGAAAGCCGTGACGGACTGGCTGGGGACGGCACCACCCATCGGTGTGAAAACGCGAACAGTTGGAGCGCGCCTATATAGATCTTTCGTCTCGCCATTATTATTGATAGCCACAAAATCCCCGCCAACAGGAGTGAAAATACTTCCCGCCTTGAGGTGATAGGCGTATTCAGTTTCACTCAATTTCTGAATACGCTCCACTGGCATTTGATCGATGGAAAACACCGCGGTATCCCGTTTGAATACCACAGGCTCCACGGCCAATTGCAGATCGAGAGTGATCGGTTCGGAGTACGTGATAAGGATTCGGGTCAGCGGGTTGTCCTTATCCTTGTTCACAATATCTGCCTTTAGGATAACAGGTGGCACCGAGTCATCCACTCGAAATGTGGTATTCACAAAGGGGACGTCCAATTGCAAAAAGGTTCTTCCCGAGGAGTCGGGAAATGCCACGGAAGTGACACCAAAGGGAAATGGGTTGGCCAAGGTAACTATGATATGACTGGGATCCGTTGAATTGTCAGATTTGTGGCCAAAAGCAATCTCCTTGGCTGAAAGCTGAGCGGTTCGATCATAGCCAACGCCTAGCGCATCAGTGATATGGAACTTAAGTTTATTAGGCAGAGCGCTGACCAGCTCTTTTAAGTGAATATCCACGGTTTCAATTCGGCCATCTGCATCCAAATCCCAATAGGCAGACTTATCGAAATCCGGCCCGTATTTGACAAGAACCTTAACTTGTACGCTGTCATCCGGTATGTAAGGATTATGGTAGGTAAGGATCACGGTTTCCGCATGTTCAACCTGCACAAGTCGATCACCGGGCTTTTTCACAATTGTCTGATGCTGAAACGGTTCGGAATTGCTCCAGGTAGAATCCTTACGATTGACCTCCCTATTGGGTATTGCTTCCAAGTCATGCTGCGCGGTGGATGTACTGTTTGTCTTCACAACGACATCAAAGGAATCCAGCCCTTGAGCACCCGTTGTCAAGGAATAGCGCAAGAGGGAATCATTGATATTGATTGGCAGTCCTAAAAGATTAATAGGCTGATCATGGGTATTGTAGACGAGAAGCTTGGGTAAATCGCGGCAGGATTCCACTATATTGGTAAAAGGTCCAATAGCCGTCCGCTCAATCTTGAAATGCACGTCTTGGGTAATGCCGCCATATCCATATTCGGTTTTGACGACCAAGTCATTGACACCTGGTTTAAGATAAAGCGGGCCAGGCAATTGCAGGGTGTAAGACGTTGAATCTGCTGAGAGCACGTGCTTGGTATCATTTATTTGGAACGTTGAAGAAGTCGTAAGGTTCTTGACAGTTGTCAAAGTCGGTAAGGCGCGGCGAAACAACTTTTTCGCTAAATCGTCCGTCAGAATTTTTGCTAAGAGGGCTACATCTGAAATGTTGAAAAATGCGCCTCCCGTATGCTGGGAAATGTCTTGCATATCCTTATAGTTGGCTTGGTTGTCACCGAGGAAAATGGAATGAACGGTAGGTAGCTTGTCCAAAAAGGCCTTGTAAAGATAGGCCCCCCCCTCGTCACTAATTGGCAAATTTGGGCGTCCATCCGAAACAAAAATGATGAATTGTTCCGACTTAGGTTTCTGGGATGATTTTAATAGATCGATGGCTGCTTGAAAAGCAACAGTATAGTTTGTCGCTGCTAGTGCTTCCATATTGATCGAAGCTTTGATGGCATCCCGTGTAGCAAAAGTAAGCGGTAATAGACTTTTCGACTTGGGATAGGCTACATCAGAAAAAGTAACAATCCCCATGTTCATTCCAATTCCACCTTTAACAATGGCACTATCGATAAATGCCTGTAAAGCAGGTCCACGTAGGTGGTGCGGATCACCACTTATACAACCTGGATCATCTGTTTGAAGCGCTGGATAGTCACACCAACGAGGTATCCCCGCGGAATCCCTCACACTATCCATGGACCTAGTATTATCCATGATAAGTACTATATCTGGTGAAGTTGTATAATTGAACGAACTGTCACAAATAAGAAATCCGTCTTTGGCTATGGCTGCGTCACTCTCTGGAACCCTCAAAGTAGTCCCTTCGATTTTTTCCTTGTCGAGACATTTCATTACCGGTTTTGCTTCGCAAATCTGAGCCTTCTCCCCAATTACTTGAGCTTGGGGGTGGGTGGTCAAAGCCAAAACAAAAATCAGCCTCCATAGGCCGAATCGAACGCATTTTTTAAGCATGATTATCATACCCCTTAACTTAAACGCCTCAAGCATTCTTGCTCCCAAGGGCTTGGCTGCGGAATCGGAACTTAGGGTTCCAGATTAAAAAGACGAGGGATCGTTTGACATTTCCATTATTCTATCCTGTCCAATGCTTTCAGGCAATGGATAAGATCGCGTCCCTGCAGAATGCTTGAGGCGCCTAATTCTAAAGGTACTTAGTCCCGGTACGCCCGACCAATTCATGGTGGGCTTTTTTGGCAGACCGAAATAGAATCGCACTTTAGGGAAATCTTCCAGCAACCATTGTGTGCACCAAGCCAATAAATAAGAACCTGCCACCACAAGAATAATTCGATTCAAGAAATCAAATACCGTGACTTCCCAGAGCAAATAATCAATGACTCTTAATACATGTGTGTGAGCCAAATAGACAAAGAATGTATAGGGTGCAACATGGCTAAAGAGGAATTGAAAATTTGGATTGTGATACACCTTCTCTGCAATCCACGCTTTAGCTTTCATAAAAACCATCAATGAGGCCAGACAATACAGGACTACGGACCAGCGGTTGAAGTGATCGGTATCCGCAAGATATTTATCATTTTGGATATTAACCAGGAATTCTCCGTTCAGAATTAAGGTGGTGCAGAACCAAAATGCTAAAACTTTCCACTTATTCCAGCGCGTTAACAGATTCGTCAAAAAGTCCTTATTCCAAGCTGCATAGATTCCTGCGAAACAATAGAACCAGTGAAAGAGCAGGAGGTTTGGGTGGATTTTGGGCAATTCCATGCCCCATAATTCCAAATAGGTTTCCACTGGAGAGAGGAAGCCAAGGTGCAACGCTAAAAACAAACCCATGAAAATTTTTGATTTTCCGAGTTTGTAAAGAAACGGGTATAGACAATAAAACTGGAAGATGACTATGACGAAATAATACTGGTAATCAAAACCGTCCAGGAACAAAAAACGGGAAAAAACTTTTACTGTACCAACTGGATCCGTATTCCAAGGCAGAGCCTGAAGGTAATCAAGGTGCCGGAAAGCAGTGATACTCGACCAGACCAGGAATGGGGCGAGGATTTTAAGGAGTCGGAAC
>JAYUHW010000238.1:0-3409 GCA_043766615.1 Fibrobacteria bacterium
CCGCCGTGAATTTTGGGATGCAAGGTTTTCACTCGGCCATCAAGAATTTCCGGTGAACCAGTATGCTCTGAGATAGCCTTGGCAGGAATGCCTTGCTCTTGCAAATATTTGAGCGTGCCTCCGGTGCTTAAGATGCGGATGTCCATGGCTGCCAGTGCTTTGGCAAAAGCTAGTAGTCCGGTCTTGTCCGAAACGCTAATAAGGGCGGTTTTTTTACTCACGAAATGGCTCTCCAGTCAATAATGCAAAGGCTTCCAGATATTTTTGGCGGGTTTTTTCCACTACTTCCGGCGGCAATTCGGGGCCCGGATAGTTTTTATCCCAACTTAAGGTATTTAGATAATCGCGCACGTATTGTTTATCAAAGCTGTCCTGTTCACGGCCTTCACGGTAATTGGCCGCCGGCCAGAAACGCGACGAGTCCGGCGTAAGCACTTCGTCGATCAAAATGGTTTGTCCATCTACTATACCAAACTCGAATTTGGTATCCGCGATAATGACCCCTTTGGTTGCCGCAAAACTGCGAGCCTGGGAATAAATATCTAGGGTCAATTTCTGTAAATGACTGGCATCTTTAGGTCCGACAATTTTTTCCATCGCACTGAAATCAATATTTTCATCATGGCCAATATCATTTTTGGCGGCGGGAGTGAACAAAGGGGGATCCAAACGGCAACTCTGTTGCAGGCCGGCAGGCAGAACATGGCCGCACACGGCTCCGGTAGCTTGATAATCCTTCCAGCCCGATCCCACTAGGTAACCACGCGCCACGCATTCGACATCAAATCGTTTAGCCTTTTTTACCAACATGAAGCGGCCCCGCAAATAGTCGGAATGCCGTTGCAAGGATGCAGGCAAATCTTTTAGGTCGGCGGAAATAAAGTGACTGGGCACGCCTAGATGTTTGAACCAGAAAACCGAAAGCTGCGTGAGTATGGCACCTTTTCCGGGAACCGGAGTGGGCAGAACCACATCAAAGGCGGATAAACGATCGGTCGCAACCATTAAAAGTCGGTCGCCGAGATCGTACACATCCCGTACCTTGCCTCGGGCAAAAAGCGGTACTTCGGTGATGGGAGGCGGATTGGCTGGGGGCGGAGTGTCAGAAGGCATAGTCATGCGGTAAAAATAGCCGTTTCCGTAGGGGATTGCAATTTGACCAAATGAGAAAAAGGGCTATAATCGACGGGAACTGTCGGCAGGAGCGGGTTTCTTAAGCGGGATTTGAGAAACGACACCAAAATGGTACCAAAGATTGAGATTGGCCTGGACTGAGGAACTGTTCCAAGCAACTTTTCCCGAAGGAGCCGCATAGGCCAGGAGATTTTGCCACTGCTTTTCCGATTTAAATTCCTGATGCAAATAGCCAATAGATCCTGTGAGTTTCCATGGCTTGAGTATTGCCTGCTGAAATCCCAATTGAATTTCGTAACCGGATCCAAATGGATTAAATACCGCCGGGGCATTACCATAGGGAGAATACAACTCCGTATGGCCCAGGTTCCAATACCACACACCTTGCGTGTACAAACCAAGTTGTCCAGTGACTGACAACAAGGCTGGAGTCAGGTAATAGCGAATTCCTGTTCCTATCAAATTAGCCTGAACAGCATACCACTCATCAGCGGCATGAGCGTTAGTGATTCTGTTTCCCAATATAGCCGTTTGCTTGTACCAGTAGGAATGGGTTTTCGCCACCACATCCAAATACGCGCTAATCGGCAAGACTGCCTGCACTCCTACAGGAAAGGCGAGATGAACGGACTCAAAATTTTGCAACGCCTTTAGACTATCCGTATGGGTTGGTGCATCGGTTGCTATGCGGGTAGTTAAGGCTTTTTGGAAATTTTCCTTGCCGCCAAAATCGATAAAGTCCACACCTAGATAAATTGAAATACCCAAACTTCGTTTGCTCAAAAGGGTTTCTAGGCTATCGAATTTACCCGAACTGCTATCCTTGTGCATTGTCGCGGAAGAGGCCAAAGCCAAATGGACAGTTGCAGTCAAAACAGAAAGGACAAAGCCGAATACGTGCTTCATACTGGTGAATCCACTCCATACAAGTGGTGGAGCTGAATATAAGTGCGAACCTCATTGGGTACATTCGCATCGCTCAAATCACGCGTCAAAGCCAACGTTTCCCGGATTTGGCTGGATTGAACGTCCATCTCCTGCATGTCCAGTCTTAAAACACCTTTTGGAAAATTTTCCGCTGCAAACCCTTTACGCGGGAAAACCACCAAAATGACTTCCTGCAAGATTTCTTGATGAAGGTGCCAAGTAGGAAAAATTGCCCAATTATCCGCGCCGATAAGAAAATACCAGGTATGTTCTCGACCGTATTCTGATTTAAGGGCTCGAATGGAATGCAAAGAGTACGAAGGGGTGGACAGGCGCGATTCGATATCGGAAATATGCTGTTTGGGCTGGTCGGCGGCAAAGGATTTTACCATTCCCAACCGATGTTTAAAGGGGGTGCTCGGGCGACTTTTGTGAGGCGGGTCTGGAGTAGGGACCCAAATCAAACCGTCCAGTCCTAGAGTCTCGCAAGCGATACGTGCCAAATACCGGTGGCCCTCATGAGGAGGATCGAAGGCACCACCGAATATGCAATACTTCACATTGGTTCCTGGCGCTTATTCTGTTGCTGCTCCTCTTTTTTTTGAAGTTCCACCTTCGCGCGGGCTTTGGCTAATTCAGTGAAGGTCTGTTTGACCTTGTTGCGGAAAGGATCATCCTTGGCTATGCCATCAAATTTGGCCAAAAAGGCATCGGCTTCGTCGAACTGCCCCATTTCGATATAACATTCTGCCAGTTTCAAATTGATATCTCGCTCATTCACGCGTGTGCCAAAATCTTTAAGTAGCTGCTTGTAATAAATAGCTGCAGCCTGAGGCTCATCCATGCGGCTATATAGGTGAGCGATTTGCATTTGTTTGGTCACCAACTGATCCTTTAGCTTCTCAAGCTGAAGTTTGGCTGTATCTGCATAGGCGGATTCAGGATATTCATCCAAAAATCTTTCGTAGCCCTGAATGGCATCTAGTGTTTTCGTCTGATCCCGATTAGGCGGTTCCACTTGCTTTGCCGAAACTTCCGCCAAACGCCACCGGGCCCGTTCGGCATATTTTTTGGAAGAAGGAAAGTCTTTTAAAAAGGTGCTGTATTCGGATTCCGCTTCAATCCAATCTTCAAGGTAGAAGCGTGATTCCCCTACGTCGAATAGGGCTTCTTCGGTAAAAGCCGAACCGGGACAAGAAGAAACCAATTCAGAGAGTGGATCCTTAACCTCCGCATATTTTTTCTTGTCAAATTTTACTTTGAGCTTATCCCATCTCTCCTGGCAACTGGCTTCTTGGCTCAGCTTTTTGTGGGAAAAGCAACCTGGTAAGGCAAGCAGCGAAAACGC
>JAYUHW010000239.1:0-9116 GCA_043766615.1 Fibrobacteria bacterium
TAAAGCTACTAAAAACCCCTCCCCTCTCCCAGGGATTCGGCAAGTATCCTGTGAAAAGGTTTTCTCCGCGGTCTTTTTGAGTTTTAGGGGATTAATTCAAGAGGCTTAGATTGATTTTCAAACCGCTCATTTTTAGGATCCCGTTCCCGGTCTGCCAAGGGAATGGGTCGTAATATCCGCTCTGGAACGGGCTTTAAATCCCAAATCAGGGATAACTTTTCCAGAAGTTTTAGTCCATAATAGGTGATATCGATTTCCCACCAATAAAAGCCTTGTCTGGTGGAATTGCAATAATGATGATGATTATTATGCCAGCCTTCACCCAGGGTAATCAGAGCTAACATAAAATTGTTTCGACTGGTATCGCTGGTTTTATACCGTCGAGAACCGAATACGTGGGACAGGGAATTGATGGTGGCAACCCCGTGGAAAAGGACAACCGTGGAAACGCAAAAACCCCAGACAAACATTTGCAAGGCATTGGTACCTAGTCCCGGGAAAAAATAATGGAGAAAAGAACCGAGCAGCAACATTGCGGCACCCAAGGATATCGGCGCCAGGGCATCGAATCGATCTAAAAAAAGTAGCTCGGGGAATTTCACTAGATCGGGTACCAAAGCGGTGCGCGTGGGAATATTTTTTCTTCGACTCCACCATAAAATATGGCTGTTCCAGAATCCGGTATGCAAAGGGGAATGGATGTCTTCAGCTTCATCGGAATAGCGATGGTGATGACGATGATGTGCCGACCACCAAAGTGGCCCTCGCTGGGCCGCTGAGTTTCCCAAAAATACCAAGAGGAATTGAAACCACCGAGAGGTTTTATAGGTGCGATGCGAAAGATAGCGGTGATACACTCCGGTAATGCCGAACATACGGATAGCATAAAGAAATAACGCCACGGATACGGCCGTCCAGCTCCATCCCACAAAAAAAACAGCGCAAACGGATAGCGTTAATAGTGCAAAAGGAATCGGCCAGACCCATTGATCCTGATTCGGATGGCCTTTTTCAGCTTCAGCCTGGGCATAGGAATCGAACCAGGAAATGATACGGCGTAACGACTTGGTTTTTGGTGGGTGCATGCGACCATCCTTGAAACTATTAAAACCGAAATTTGGCTCGGCCATCAATTAAACCAAATAGTACTGGAAACAGCTAGGGGGTAAGGTCATAAATTACAAGTCCTTACAGATACACTCTTTTACAAATTAAAAATCCGTGAAATTTTACCATTCCCTATAGAAGTTTAAAATCGGATAATCTCCCGACTACTCCGCCAAATGGCGTTTCTTGATCATGGAGGTCTTCGGTGAAGCCCAAACGCGTACTGCTACTTATAGCACTTACTCTTTTTAATTGTCAAAAAATTGGGAAACTTGGGGCGGGGAAATACGATGTTTACGATCAGGAATACAGTAGCCAAAACTACCTGCTGGAAAGAAAATTTTCAGAACAAGGGACATTCGAAGAATCGCACACTATCGACCATTGCCTTTTGATGGATATGCGGGGAAACTGGAAACAGGATGGTAATACACTGACTCTAAAGTATAATCAGATGAGAAACCGGCCTACATGTCACGATTCATTGCCAGCTTGGGCCCAAGACTCTGCAGAACTGAAAATACCAATTAGGAACGTTGATGGGTCTGCCTTTGAATCCCAGTTGGCGGCTTCGGAAGGCAAGGCAGCCAAGTGGATTAAATGGAATCGGGTGGATTAATCTCGCCAGTAAAAGGAAAAATCAGCCGCCCAAATGATGTTGGGATAGATTTTATAAACGCTTGCGAATGGCCTGGGCATGGTGATAGAAACCCTCGGCATCTGCTAATGCTGCGATGAGGGGACCGTTTTTACGCAAGGCTTTGCTCGTGTATTCAATTATACTTGTGCGTTTGTAAAAGTCATAAGTACCTAGGGGTGAGAAAAAGCGCGCGGAACCATTGGTAGGCAGCACATGGTTTGGACCTGCGAAGTAATCACCAACGGGCTCGGAAGAATGCGCACCGATAAAAATGGCGCCTGCGTTTTGAATGTGCTTGGCCAATGCGTGGGGATTTTTTGTCTGGATTTCCAAATGTTCGGGAGCAATAGCATCAGCTAATGCACAGCCAAGCTTCCAATCCTTCACTAAATAAATTCGTCCGAATCGATTCAGGCTTTTCTCTAGAATGGCGCGCTTGGGTGATGCGATTACCTGTAGGTCTACGCAGTCCGCTATACTTTGGGCGGCCTTTTCCGAAGTGGTGATGCAGATAGCAGCTTCATAGCCGGAACCGTGTTCCGCCTGGGAAAGAAGATCCGCGGCAATCCAATCCGGGTCGGCGGAATCGTCGGCGAGCACTAAAATTTCCGATGGTCCGGCAATCATGTCGATGTCCACGGTCCCAAAAACTTCCTTTTTGGCTAGGGTGGAAAACACATTTCCTGGACCCACAATTTTATCGACCCGCTCCACGCGGGAAGTGCCATAAGCCAACATGGCAATGGCCTGTGCGCCACCGATGCGATAGACTTCCGTTATCCCCAATTCTTGCAGAGTAAAAGCGATACTGGGATGTATGCCCATTGGTGCCGGAGTAACCACTACGATGTCCTTCACTCCAGCGACTTGGGCAGGAACCGAGTTCATGATCAAAGTGGAGGGATAGGTGCCTGAACCACCTGGTACATAGACGCCCACGCGTCGCAAAGGCCGAATTCTCTGGCCTAAATTTTCACCCTGCCGACCCAACATGGACCAGGATTTTTCCTGTTGCAATTTATGAAAGCGCCGAACGTTGGCGATGGCAGTACGTATCGCCCGTTTAACCATCGGGTCCAGTAGTCCGGACTTTTTTTCAATGTCAGCGGACGTAACTTTAAGGGAACCTACCAGGCCATCGTGTTGTTTGGCCAATCTAAGAACCGAAGTGTGGCCCTTTGATTTGACTTCGTTTAAAATGCTCTTTACCGTTTCCGTGATTTCTTTGGATGGACTGGGTTCGCGTCCAGTGAGTACGGCAACATCAGGATGCTTTAGAGAGGAAATCGAAAGGATGCGAATCGAGCGAGTTTTAATCATCGGTAGTCGTGCCATTTTTCTTAAGAGGTATTTTCCGGTCTCTTTAAATGTCTTTATCTTTTATCGAATATCCAAGGTTTTCTGAGGGTGCAATCTAAATTTGGAAACGCACAAAAGTATTCTGTCCCACCTAACCGAAATTTCATTGACATCCAGATCTGCCAGCCCCTAGTCTAATTGAATGATCCGTCAAATTAATGCAGAGGAAAGCCAACCCGCAATGAAAAAACACGCCTTGGGAATAACCGTGACTCTGGGACTTTTCGCCGTGCTGAGTTTTTCAGCATGTGGCAATTCACCCGCTGCGGGAACCAGCAATGATGCTCAAAGCCAACAGTTGGGGGTATTGAAATCATCCTTCGTACTTGGTAAGGTGGGCGCGTTAGGCAAGGTAGCAGCCATCAACTTGTCAAAACTGATCATAACAGGAATTTCGAGTACGACGCCTCCCGATACCATAAGGGATACCAGCACGGTAAGTGGTAACGCCCAGATTACAGTCAATAAAACCTTTACTTTGAAACCCTTACGCAACTGGACGTTGACGGCCAAAACTCTGGACGTTAAAGATTCCATGATCCACACTGGGTCCACTTCATTGTTCTTTGTTAAGCCCGCAGATACCGTAGAAGTCAGCTTGAACCTGACCTCCCGTTTTGCCATGTATGAAGCCCGCTTCAATAACCTACCTGATAGTGTCAGTTCCTCGACTTCCGGAACAGGAAAGGACTTAGTCAAAGTAAAGCGCGTCGTGTTAAAAGTAGACGGGGCCATCAAAGCGGATTCTTCCGTAACCACTTCGTACAGCGGGGGGCAAACCGTAGTCATCTATTTTGACTATATCTCGCCGGGCTCCCACGTTGTTTTACTCGAGGCTTACGGTGCTTTGAACAGCTATAATGGAATCCTGTATAGTGGTAGTACTACTGTCGATGTCACTTCCGGCGCAGACGACACAAAATCCATTTCATTAGCCTGGCAAGGTCCCGGCACTGGTGTAGCAAAAATTACCGTGACCTTAGGAAAAGTTGGAAAAGTGACTATAAACGGTGCCTTACCGGGAACGATATTTCCATGAAAGCACAAAGAGTTTTCAAAATGCCAAAGGAAAAGGTGTATTGCATGGCTATGAGAATGTTGGGATTGCTGATGATGTCCTGTACCCTGCTCTTTCAAGGGTGTATTTCGGATAACTCGGAACCGACTAAAACAACTGGAACCAGTGAAGTACCTGCCGACACAGTAGCCAGCGGTAGCTTGATCTTCGCATTCCAATTGAATCGCGATGCATCGAACCATCGCAGACTCACGCGTTCAAATTCCGAACAGGAAGCGGAAATACCCTCCGCACAAGTCCCGGCAACAGCCATAGGCTGGTCTCCGGCAGAATCTGCACCTGGATCTGAACCCGCCCGAGGCTATTCCCTCCAAAATGCTTTGCTAAAAACATCTGCTATTTTCGCGAATGCACCTGTCCAGACAAGCTCCCTAGCCCCTGCAACATCAACAATTTTTTCGAATGATACCACCTGGATTCAATGGGGCGATTCACTTAAAGGATATGTCCAACAACTACGGACTTACAATTTTACGGATTCGTTCGGCACTGGATCAGGTCGGGATTCAATGGTATTCAAATGGCCATATACTGCACCAAACCAGGCGGTTCTTGCCCATTTGTCTTTCCGGACCTATTCAAGCGGTAAAAAAGTTACAGCAAAGGTATTAGATGAGGACGGAGACGGGATTCTCAATCAATGCCCGGCTTCCAAGTTGATAAAAATTCGCAAGGAATGGACTTCGGTTTTGGGAGATACCGTTTTGAAAACCATCACTCATACAACCCATGGACAAACCTCAGTCTATGATAGCATAGGAATTGGTTCGCCAACTGGTTGGACGGATTCGGTTTCTGTCCTTGGAAAAGTAGTGTGGTGGCAGGAAACTTTAGATGGCGATGGAGACGGGTTTGTCCTGACTCATGGTACGGGATCCAAAACCAAAGTGATCAGAAATTCTTATCGAAATACGCAACAGGGCACTTTGCAAATCAACTATGAAATTTTTGGACCGGGTGCTGATGGCAACTACCTGACCCAGGCCGACAATGAATGGTACCCGTATCGCACCGTAGTTGTGAATGATAAAGGTATTGATCAAGTTATCACCAAGTATGGCGATGCGGATGGAGATGGCTTCTTTTGGAATCCAGCTGCAGGGACATCCAACAAGGCTTGGATAACGCATGTCTATGCAGTAAGTGATAGCATCACAGCGCATACCGATAGCCTGATTGAAGTCGCGACGGCGTCAGGGAAACTTTCGGAAGCTCGCTTAGTCTTATTCGTCGCTACCTTAAAGTATGCGGATGGTAGTGTATCTGCGGTGAGCTCCAAATTTCCTCAGGGTTCCACATCGTTATCCGACTCCTTAACGGTCTGGGAACACCGTTCCTTTGCCGCATATTTGCCAAAGAGTTCAAACGATCCTATGGCCAAAGTCGATTCCACATTACGCGTTTCCTGGATTCTACCTGGAGACCCATCCACAGCAGCAGACGATAAGGTAACCCATTGGTTTTCACAAACATTCTATAAATCAGGTCGCCCATTGGTCTCAACAGTGGATGTATTTACTCCTACCGATCCTGTGGCATTAGGTCAAGCTGCTTTAGCGGGAACATCCATGCATCAGGAAATTATGAAACCGACTACCAGTCAAAGCGTCATTCGAACTCTAGTGACCCGAAGTATGGATCCGGCTAAAAATATTTCCACATGGAAGTCCATTCGTTATTTTGAAAACGGAGATTCAGCGCTCGCAACCGGTAGCAACCCCGCCAAAGGTATTGCTGGCTATTCAAATAATTTAGGCCCAAATGTTAAAAATACCGGCTGGAGCGATGCCATTTCAGGCTCATTCAAGGACACCCTTAAATTTATGGACCCAAGCGGAAAAATTCTGTCCAATGAATATTGCAGTGGAACACTCATGCAAACCACCGGCATAGGCGAATTTGATCGCACCAGCGTGCGCGAAGGCGTTTCTACTCAGGCGCATTTCAAAATTGTTCAAGATGGCTCCAAAGGGCTGTTGATGACAAAAACCATCGGCAATCAATCCTCAGTAATCCGAATCGTAGGCGACACCGCCACACAATCCGATTCCTCTGGCCTGTATAAACGGAATTGCACCTGGTATCCGGATGGCAGCGGGGTGTATCGAGTGCAACAATCGGTTGAGAAAATTACTGATGGAAGCAAAGTATCAACTGGCTTGTACGCGTTTGGCGAGCAGGGTTCCGGAAACGGAATCTATACCCCTATGGCAAAGGGGCTCAACCAAACCGATAAAAAAGTGCTTTGGAACCCGGATGGCGCAGTCTTTATAGATGGAATTAGGATAGACAGATAATGCGTACCAAGCCGAGTGACCTGGTACCCATCATTCTAACCGAGTAACAATTTGTAGTTGATGCCATCCACTAAAGCCAACCAGCTGGCTTCGATAATATTGGTGGATACACCTAACGTACCCCAAGCTTCCTCCTCCGGCCGCGTGCGATCATGGAATCGAATCCAGACGCGAACTTTGGCGCCAGTTCCCTTGTTATTGTCCAAGACCCGCACTTTATAATCGATCACCTCGATATTCTCTAGCGCTGGAAAAAACCGTCGCAAGGCTTTCCAAACCGCAGAATTCATAGCATCCACCGGACCATTCCCTTCGGCGGCGGTATGTTCAATTTCGTTCCCCACTTTGAGCTTGATAGTGAACTCGGAATGCACCTCCCCGTTTTCACGTCGCTCCTCGATAGAACGGAAACCCAGAAACTCAAAACGGTCCTTCCATAAATCCAACTTGCGACGAGCCAAGAGTTGGAAGCTGGCATCGGCGATTTCAAAATGATAGCCTTCGTCCTCTTTTTGTTTGACATCCGCTAAAATGGCCGCTACCTGTGGGCTACGTTTATCCAGATCGGGTTGTATCGCTTTGATTTTTTCCCAAACCAAACTGCTGCCGCTCTGGTTGGAAACTATGAAATCGCGGGCATTGCCCACGAGCGCCGGATCAATATGCTCAAAACTCCGCGCCAGTTTCATAACCCCGTCGATATGGGCTCCACCCTTATGTGCAAAAGCAGCTTCGCCGACATAAGGCTGACGGATGTCATCAGCCAGATTGGCCAATTCACTAACCGCCAAACTCAATCCACGAAGACTGATCAATTGTGAATCAGAAACTACGCCGACACCCATTTTAAGTTGCAAAGCGGGAATGATTACGGTCAAATTGGCATTGCCACAGCGCTCTCCGTAGCCATTGATCGTGCCTTGCACCTGTACAGCCCCAGCTTTTACCGCAGCCAAAGAATTCGCAACGCCGGTTCCCGTATCATTGTGGGCATGGATTCCCAAAGGCCGACCCAAATGCTTTTTCATAAGAGCGGTGAATTCCTCTATCTTCCAAGGCAGCATGCCACCATTGGTATCACAAAGCACCAAACAGTCCGCGCCCCCTTCCAGAGCGGCCTCCAAGGTCTTAACGGCATATTCCGGATTGGCCAGATAGCCGTCGAAAAAATGTTCGGCATCATAAATCACTTCCTCGGCATGTTCTTTTAGATACGCCACGGAATCTTTGATCATACGCAAATTCTCATCCAAAGTCGTCCGTAACACATCCGTTACATGCAGATCCCAACTTTTTCCGAATATGGTGATCACGGGGGCAGCCGTTTCCACCAGATGCTTGAGAACCATGTCCTCACCGGGATGCGCCTTGGGCCGGCACGTACTTCCAAAAGCAGCAATTTTGGCGTGCTTCCATTCCAGCTTAGCCGTTCGCCGGAAGAACTCAATATCCAGTGGATTGGTGGGATTGGGCCATCCACCTTCGATATAGTCCACGCCGATATCATCCAGCTTTCGAGCCACCGTTAGCTTGTCCTCAAGGGAAAATGAGATACCCTTTGCCTGACTGCCATCACGGAGTGTCGTATCATAAATCTTGACTGTTTTCATCATATCCAACCTTTCTCAGGCCTGGTTAAAAGGCAAAAAAAAACCCGCTCTGCTGAGCGGGCTTTCGTTATTTTCTTGGGTCTTCTCCCTAAAAAATTCCGTTCCCGCTCCGGCATTGAATTCGAATAATAATAGTCGAAAGCGGAAGCGCTGGCGCTAACGAGCCTTCGGAATATTCGTATCCAGTCTGGAATTGAGAATGCATACTCTTAATGTAACTCCAATAGTACCTGGATTGTCAACTATTTCCTGAATTGGCCCAAAAAGTCCTTCCACTCTGCGTTATTCAGGGGGTAACGCGGTGAAACGAATTTCGTGAGATCCAAAGTCATTGGCCGTCCAGAAATGGATAGCAGGGTATCTGAGCCGCGCAAATCCGCAACCCGGTATGGCAGGGATAGGTACCCGATGCAATAGGTTCCCGTGTCCAGTATCACAGCCGAGGCCGGCAAAGGAGATTTGAAAGAATGCCGCCATGGCAAATAACTGTCCACAACTACTCTATCCCGCCTGACATATCCTAAAAAATCCGCCAAGGAACCGAAGCTTTTCCCTTCATTGGCGATAAAATAATCAAACAGTTTCCAACCAAGAAATCCAAAAGTACCCCCTGTCATATTCTGCACGGTCAGAGCACCCTTCCGTTCTAATCGCTCCATGACTTGCACAGCGAGCATTTGTTTGTCCAGGCTTACTTTAAGGAAATAAGCGTAACCAAAGTTGCCCAACAAAAGCGGTACTAAAAGAATCAAAACGCGCTTGGATAAAGAAGGCAATTCATCTACCGCGCCAATAGATTCGATGGCGAGGACAGAGAAGGGTTCAACGGATGGAGTCCTGAATGGCATTGCTTGGGAATTCAGCAACAACCCCAATATAATGATTTCCATGAAGTAATAATCCCACCACACTCCGCGCAAGGAGGCTATCGAGATGTAAGCGACAATAAGAATGAAATAGGGTGAAGGCTTGAACAACCGAAAATCCAACAACCAAAGGCCCGGTAAAATCAGCCAAGGTAAAAA
>JAYUHW010000240.1:0-18451 GCA_043766615.1 Fibrobacteria bacterium
TGATTGCGCCGATTGCCATGGCAAAGGACCTGCGTTTTGCTATACGTGAAGGCGGAAGGACCGTCGGAGCGGGTGTTGTAACCGAGATATTGGTCTAAAAATAAAAATTTGATCCGGCTTAAGGCTGGGTCCGTTCTAAGACATGAGTAGACTTTTTGGGATTCATAAAAAGAGGTAACTGACAGTGGCAGGAGAAAGAATCAGAATCCGGCTCAAGTCGTTCGACCACCGCATGATTGATAAGTCAGCGGCGGATATCGTTAGGACAGCCCGGAACACTGGCGCAAAAATCGTAGGACCTATCCCGCTTCCAACTAAGAAGCGGATTTTCACGGTGATTCGTTCTCCGCATATCGACAAAACGTCGCGGGAGCAGTTTGAATCGCGCACGCATAAACGCTTGATTGATATTATCGATTCCACACCTCAGACCATTGACTCGCTTATGAAGCTGGATCTGCCTGCCGGCGTAGAAGTGGAAATAAAGGTTTAATATGTTGGGACTAATCGGCACTAAACTGGGTATGACCCAGATATTCACCACAGAAGGCAACAGCGTTGCTGTAACGGTAATCGAATTGCCGCCTGCGACCATTATGGGTCTCATGACGGCGGAAAAAGACGGCTACAAGGCTATTAAAATCGCCTCCGGCACAGGCCGTGAGAAATCCATGACCAAAGCCACCATCGGCCAGTATAAGAAGGCTGGAATAGCAGTCGGTAAAAACATGGCTGAATTTCGCCTGGATGACCTCAAAGATTGGGCCGTAGGCGCTCAGTACAACGTCTCAATCTTCGAATCGGACAAAGAAGTCACCATCACTGGTACGACCAAGGGACGTGGCTTTGCGGGTACCATCAAACGCCATAAGTTCCAGCGCGGCCCCACTACCCACGGATCTCAAAATACCCGTCAGCCCGGCTCCATTGGCGCGCATACCTATCCTGGACGCGTTTTTCCTGGCCAGCGCATGGCCGGCCATCACGGGGATCGCAAGCAAACCGTAAAGAACCTTGACGTCGTAAAAGTCGACGTCGAAAAGAACCTGCTGTTTGTCCGGGGCGCAGTGCCTGGATGCAAGAACAGCAAAGTCATCGTGAGGAAGCAGTAACATGGCAAAGGCAAAACTTCATGCCGCCGATGGTGCGTATAAGGCGGAAATTGACCTTCCCGCTAGCCATTTCGAGCAGCCCATCAGCGAAGCCGCCATGTACAATGCGGTGGATGTGTACTTGGGCAATCAGCGCCAGGGCACCCATAAAACCAAAACACGCGCCGAAGTAAGCGGCGGTGGTAAAAAGCCTTGGAAACAAAAGGGAACGGGAAATGCCAGACAGGGATCCAATACGGCTCCTAACTGGGCGCGCGGTGGCAAAGCTCATGGACCCATTCCTCATCTTTACAAACGCGACATCAATAAAAAAGTAAAGCGCCGTGCATTGTTGTCGGCCCTGACCATGAAGGCCAATGAGTCGTGCATCTATGTTTTCGAGCAACTCTCGCTTGCGGCTCCTAAAACCAAAGATTTGGTAAAGGTATTGAAGACTGCGGCTTTGACTGGACAAAAGAATTTGTTTTTTGTTTCTGAGACCAGCGAAAACCTTATCCTGGCAGCCCGCAATATCCCTGATATTTTGGTACAGCGCGTTTGGGACATGAATACCTACGCCCTCATCAATGCCAAGAACATTATTTTTACGGATTCGGCTCTTAAGGCCCTGACAACAGAAGCCAACGGCGACGATGCTGTTAAGGCCACCAAAGTCGGCAAAGCCGCGAAAGCAGCTTAAGGGGAAACATGAAAGCCACTAAGGAAATTTTGGAGTTCCCATGGATGACGGAAAAATCAACCGCTATCCGTGCGGCCACGAACCAGTATGTGTTCAAGGTCAAGACTTCGGCCAATAAGATCGAGATCAAGCAGGCTATTGAGGCCCGTTTCCAGGTCAAGGTTGAAGCCGTGAATACTATTAATGTGCAGGGTAAACTGAAGCGTACCCGAGGAATGCTCGGTCGCCGTAGTGCCTGGAAAAAAGCGGTCGTACGCCTTGTTGAAGGCGACACGATCCAGGAAATCGAATAAAGTCGCCTCTGGGAGAATAAGATGCCGCTTAAATCATACAGGCCGTTGACGGAGACGCAGAGGTACAAGAAAATCTTGGACTTCAGCGACATTACCACCAACGACCCATACAAGCCCCTCACCAAGGGCAGAATGGAAAAGGCCGGTCGCAACAACCGTGGTATCATCACCATGCGTCGTCGCGGTTCCGGTCACAAACAGCTCCTTCGCTTGGTCGACTTCAAGCGCGATCGATTGGGCATGTCCTGCACAGTTGAAACGATCGAGTATGATCCCAATCGTTCAGCTAACATTGCCTTGGTCCGTTACGTCGATGGACAGCGTCGCTATATCATTGCCGCAGAGGGTCTCAAGGTTGGCGATGTGATCGTCAATAAAGAAGACGCAGCTTTGGAAACAGGAAACGTGTTGCCACTCAGCAAGATTCCTTTGAACACATACATACACAATATTGAGATGAAGCCAGGAAAGGGCGCACAAATCGCACGCTCTGCTGGCACCCAGGCTGAAATCGTGGCTAAAGAAGGCGGTATGGCTCAGGTCAAACTTCCTTCTGGAGAAATCAGACATATACCGCTTGACTGCAAGGCCACCATTGGCAGCGTTGGCAATCATGATCACAATAATGTTATCAGTGGCTCTGCAGGTCGTTCGCGCTGGCTGGGTAAGCGCCCGAAGGTTCGCGGCGTGGCCATGAATCCCGTAGATCACCCCATGGGTGGCGGCGAAGGCAGAACTTCCGGTGGCGGCCATCCGGTATCGCCTTGGGGTAAAAAGGCCAAGGGCAAAAAGACCCGAAATAACAAGCGAACCGATAAGTCCATCGTTCGTCACCGTCCGAAGAACGTTTAAGGGGTTATAGTATGACGAGATCGCTAAAAAAAGGTGCGTTCATCGACAGTCACCTAATGAAAAAGGTGACGGATATGAATACCGCCACCAAAAAGGGTGCCATTAAAACCTGGAGCCGTCGTTCCACGATTTCACCAGATTTCGTTGGAAATACCATTGCGGTTCATAACGGCAAGACATTCATACCTGTGTTCGTATCAGAGAACATGGTAGGGCACAAGCTCGGTGAGTTTGCGCAAACGCGCACCTTCCGTGGCCATGTTAAAACTGAGAAAGCCAAACCCTCAGGACCAGCGTCCACTTCGGCGCCTGGAAAGAAGTAAGGAGTAGCAAAATGGAAGCAATTGCAAAAGGCATGTATCTGCGCTCCTCTACCAACCGAATGCGGCAAGTGGCTGATATGGTTCGAGGCAAGCCTGTAGAGTCCGCCATTGGTATTCTCTACGGTCTCAAGCTTAAAAAGAAATGCGCTGGCATGGTGGATAAGGTTTTGAAGTCGGCTGTTGCCAACTTTCAAGTCAAAAGCGAAGCCGGTGGAACCAAAGGTAAAAATCTGGTTGTAAAGACCATTACCGTGGACGCAGGCCCATTGATGAAACGCATCAGGGCCCATGCGCAAGGGCGCGCGTTTCGTATCGAGAAAAAACTAAGCCACTTGACTGTGGTTGTGTCGGATTAAGCGGAGGTAGATATTGGGACAGAAAACCCATCCAGTCGGATTTAGACTCGGCGTTATCAGAACCTGGAATTCCAGGTGGTATGCGGAAAAAAGCTTCGCGGATCTTCTGTATGAAGATATGATGATCCGTCGCTACCTGAACAAGCGTCTTGGCCATGCCAGCTTGTCGAACGTAGGTATAGAGCGAACCGTCAAGGAAGTGACTGTGAATATTTTCACTGCGCGACCTGGCGTCGTAATCGGAAAAAAGGGCGAAGAAGTTGAACGTATCAAGGGCGAGCTTCAGCACTTGACAGGCAAGGATATTTACATCAATATCCGTGAAATTAAACGCCCTGAAGTAGACGCCAAACTGGTAGCCGATAATATTGCTCGCCAGCTTGAAAAGCGTGTTGCCTTTAGGCGCGCCATGAAAAAGGCTGTTTCAAGCGCAATGCGTCTTGGAGCCCTGGGAATTAAGATTCAGTGCGGCGGTCGATTGGGCGGAGCAGAAATAGCACGCGTAGAAAAGACTCGAGATGGACGGATTCCTTTGCAAACCTTGCGCGCTGATATTGATTACGCACAGGCTCGTGCTGAGACTACCTATGGCACGATTGGTGTAAAGGTATGGATCTTCAAAGGCGAGATCATAAAGCGAGAAGACATTTCCACCAATGATGGAGAAAGGGCCATGGCCTAGCATGCTGAGCCCCAAGAAATTAAAATTCCGGAAAATGCAGCGCGGCAAAATGAAGGGTGTTGCTCCTCGTGGAACAGCTATGGCCTTCGGCGAATTCGGAATCCAAGCACTTGAATCTGCCTGGGTTACCAATCGCCAAATTGAAGCCGCACGTATCGCCATGACGCGCAAAATCAAACGTGGCGGAAAAGTTTGGATCCGGGTTTTTCCGGACAAGCCTTTCACCAAGAAACCAGCGGAAACACGTATGGGTTCTGGAAAAGGAAATGTTGAAGGCTGGGTAGCCGTGGTATTGGCTGGACGCATCCTTTTTGAAATGGGTGGTGTGGATCGCGAACTTGCCATGGAAGCACTATCGGTTGCGGCGCAAAAGCTCCCAATCCGGACAAAGATTTGTGAGGTGGATAAAAATGGCTAAGGCTAAAACCCGAGATCTTCGGGAAATGGCGGCGGACGTCATTCAGACTAAAGTCAACGAATTGGAAGCCAACCTTTTCAATTTAAGGTTCCAGGCCAGCATGGGCAAGTTGGAGAATACCTCTCTATTGCAAACGTCTCGCAGGGATATCGCCCGCGCTAAGACCGTGCTCCAGCAGAAAGCCACCGCGAACCGAAAAGGTTCGTAATCGGGCGAGTTAGCCTGTACGCGAGGAAATATGGAAGAACGAGCAAGTAGAAAATTGAGGACGGGAATCGTAACCAGCGACAAGATGGAAAAGACCATCACAGTTGCAGTTGTCAATAGAAAGTCCCATCCCATCTATGGAAAGATTTTAACCACTACGGTTAAATTGAAAGCCCATGATGATGAAAACTCAGCTAAGGAAGGCGACACCGTGGAAATCATGGAAACGCGTCCCTTGAGCAAAACCAAGCGTTGGCGTTTGGTTCGCGTCGTCGAGCGCAAGAAGTAAGACGGAGAAAGGCAAAAGATGATTCAGCAGCAGACGAAATTAAACGTCGCCGACAACTCCGGTGCTAAGGAAGTCATGTGTATCAAGGTTCTGGGCGGAACGCGAAGACGCTATGCCAGCCTTGGTGACATCATAGTTGTTTCCGTTCGTGCCGCCACGCCCACTAGTGGCGTCAAAAAAGGCAGCGTGCAAAGGGCTGTAGTCGTAAGAACGGCTAAGGAAGTCAAGCGCAAAGACGGGTCGGCGATTCGCTTTGGAGACAATGCCGTAGTTATTATCAATGAAGCCCGTGAGCCTAAGGGATCGCGTATATTTGGCCCTGTGGCCCGAGAGCTTCGTGAGAAACAGTTCATGAAGATCGTCTCACTGGCGCCGGAGGTTATCTAATCATGTCGATAAAATTGAAAAAACACGACAGCGTAAAGGTGATTGCTGGCAAGTCCAAAGGGACTGTGGGCCGTATCATTACCGTGCTTGCGTCTGAAAATAAAGTAATTGTGGAAGGCGTGAACATCGCCAAGAAGCATCAGAAGCCTGGTAAGGGTAGTGAAAAAGGTGGAATCGTAGACAAGGCAATGCCTGTACACGTATCCAATGTAATGTTGGTTAACAAGAGCAATGAACCCGTTAAGCTGCGGAAAACCGTAGAAAACGGTCGGCGTATCCGGGTTGAAAAAAAATCCGGAAAGTCCGTAGACTAGCATCGGCTGAAAGGTCAAAGAGATAATGCAACGGCTAAAGGAAAGATACCAAAAGGAAATAGTACCCGCTCTCATGAAAGAGCTGGGACTGACCAACGTCATGGAGGTCCCGTGCCTGGAAAAGGTCGTGATCAATATGGGTGTTGGCGAGGCAACTGGAAATCAGCGCCTGATTGAGGAAGCGGTGGGCACTTTGGCCGCCATCACCGGTCAGAAGCCTATTCCGACTCGTGCCAAGAAGGCCATCTCGAACTTTAAGGTTCGTGAAAATCTGCCTATCGGAGTCAAGGTTACCTTGCACGGTGAGAAGATGTGGGATTTTGTGGAACGGTTCATAACTATCGCACTTCCTCGCGTACGCGATTTCCGTGGAGTACCCAAGCGTGGCTTCGATGGCCGTGGGAACTATACCATGGGGATCAAGGAACAGATTATTTTTCTGGAAATCAACTATGACAAGATCAGTCAGATCTTGGGCATGGACATCAGTTTCGTCACCAATTCCAAAGACGATGAGGGCTGCAGGGCTCTCTTGGGCGCCCTTGGAATGCCGTTCCGCAAGTAGCCGGGAGAATAGATACAATGGCAAAGAGATCGATGATTGAAAAACAAAAGCGCACCCCGAAGTTCGTGGTGCGTGGATACAACCGTTGCCGCCGATGCGGACGCCCCCGTGCATTTATGCGTCGGTTTGGGCTGTGTCGCATCTGCTTCAGGGAAATGGCCCTGCAAGGTGAAATCCCCGGAATCACGAAGGCGTCCTGGTAAACCGTTGTACGGTTTAACGGAATCGCAAGGAGAAAAGAGCTAAGCATGAGCGGAATCACAGATCCCATCGGCGATATGCTGACAAGAATCCGGAACGCCACCCGCGTCGGTAAAAGAGTGGTAGAAATGCCCTCTTCCGGCCTCCGCAGGGAAGTGGCAAAGATTCTGGTGCGTCGCAATTTCGTACAGAAATTCGTCATCGTTGATGACGGCAAGCAAGGAGTGATGAAGATCCTCCTGAAGTATACGGATGGTCAACCGGCCATCCAAGGTATCCAGCGCGTCAGTGCCCCCGGGCGCCGGTCGTATGCTAGAGCCACGGGTCTCCCCAAGGTCATGAATGGCCTGGGTATGGCCATCGTGTCCACGTCCAAAGGTCTGCTTACCGATTATGAAGCGCGTGAGCAGAATATCGGTGGCGAAGTCATCTGCAAGGTTTGGTAGGAGTTATCCATGTCTAGAGTAGGTAAAGCACTTATCAAACTTCCTGCTGGGGTAAAACTCGGTATGAATGGTCAAACTGTAACTGTTGAAGGCCCCAAGGGAAAACTTGTGTTCGTCATGCATGACGGCATAAGCTTGGAAAATCAAGAAGGCACAATTACCGTAAAGCGTCCTTCTGATGCTAAAACGGACCGTGCCTTACATGGTACCACCCGCGCTGTCATCAACAACATGGTTACCGGCGTAACCAAGGGTTTCCAAAAGGAATTAGAAATACGTGGCGTCGGTTATCGCGGTGAGCAAAAGGGCAAAGCAGTCAGTTTGCTGCTGGGCTACTCGCACCCCATCTTGTTTACGCCACCCGCTGGAGTGAATGTTAAAATGGACGGTAACGTTAAAGTTACCGTAGACGGAATCGATCGTCAGGCTGTAGGTCAAGTGGCTGCGACTATCCGGGGCTTCAAGCCACCGGAACCTTATAAGGGAAAAGGCGTACGCTATTTTGGTGAAGTTGTGGTTCAAAAGGAAGTTAAGAAGACGTAAGTCTTTGGAAACCGAAAGAGGATAAGAGATGTTCACGGATAAGGCTATTACCAGGCTGGTCAACCGCAAGGCCAGACATGAAAGAATCCGGAAGAAGATTGCTGGAACCACCGTGCGCCCGCGCCTATGTGTACGCCGCAGTCTCAACCATATCTACGCGCAAATCGTGGACGATGCCAGCGGCAAATCCCTGCTCCTTTATTCTTCGCTTTCTCCGGAGCTGAAATCCGCGATTGCAGGCAAGAATAAGGTTGAAACGTCCAAGGAGCTTGGCAAACTGGTAGCCCAAAAAGCCCAGGAAGCCGGAATTAAAGTTGTGGTGTTCGACCGTGGCGGATACCTTTTCCATGGCCGTGTCAAGGCTGTGGCGGATGCCGCCCGTGAAGCCGGATTGGAGTTTTAAATGGCAGGTATGAATCATCCCCAGGGTAGAAACAACCAATCTGATTCCGGTGAAAAATCCGAATATCAGGAAAAGGTTGTAGCCATCAATCGATGCGCGAAGGTAGTGAAGGGCGGACGCCGCTTTAGCTTCAACTCCATCGTCGTTATTGGAAATGGTACAGGCCGGGTAGGTATTGGATCCGGTAAAGCCAATGAAGTGGCGGAAGCCATTCGCAAAGCTACTGAAAATGCCCATAAAAACCTGGTCGATGTTATCCTGCGCGGGAAGACCATTCCCCATGAAGTCAACACACGTTATGGTGCAGCCAAAATATTCATGCGCCCTGCGTCCCCTGGTACCGGTGTTATTGCCGGCGGCGCCGCTCGTGCTGTACTGGAATTGGCCGGCGTGCATGATGTTTTGACCAAAAGCATTGGTTCAACTAATCCTCACAATGTCGTCAAAGCGGTACTACGCGGTCTCCAGATGCAAAGAGGCAAAAAAGAATTTGCCGCTCTGCGCCAGGTGACTCTCAAGTCCGCGGTTGCGGCCCCGGCCGCTACAGTTGCGGCGAAAGCATAAGGAACCGAATCATGGCAGCCAAATTAAAAATCACCCAACTCGTGAGCGAAGTGCGCTCCAAGGTGAAACAGAAAAGAACCTTGGAAGCCCTTGGCATCCACGGCATCCGTAAATTTGTCATCAAGGAAAAGAGCGCGACTGTGGACGGAATGATCCGCGTGGTCGCCCATCTCGTGAAGGTAGAGGAAGTAAAATGAATCTCTCCGAACTTAGGCCCGCCAAGGGCTCGCGCAAGAAGCGCTTCAAAGTCGGTCGTGGTCCCGGCTCAGGCAAGGGCAAGACTTCCGGTCGTGGCGGCAAGGGTCAAACAGCCCGTAAAAGCGGCCCGGTAGGCGTTGCTTTTGAAGGCGGTCAAATGCCTTTGCAACGTCGTGTGCCCAAGCGCGGATTCAACTCGCATTTCCCGAAGGATTTGCAAGTTGTCAATCTTGGTGATTTGGACGCGAAATGCTCCGGTTCAGTCACTATTGCGGACATGGTTAAAGCTGGTCTGGTTAAAAGCGCTAAGCATCCTGTAAAGGTGCTCTCCAAGGGCAAGCTCACCAAAGCTTTGGAAATTTCTGCCAATAAATTCAGTGCTTCCGCCGTAGTAGCAATCCAGGCTGCAGGTGGAAAGGCCGTGGTAGTCTAAAGTGCAAGCGCTCCTAGGTTTCGTAAACATTTTCAAGATCAAGGACTTGAGGGATAAGATCCTCTTTACCCTTGGTGTTCTTGCAGTTTATCGCCTGGGTGGCTTTGTGCCTCTTCCCGGAGTCAATAGTTTGGCTATCGCGGAATTCTTTTCCAAGAATTCAAATAACCTGTTTGGTCTCTACAACACTTTTGTGGGCGGTGCCCTACAGCGCGCATCCATATTCTCTTTGGGCATTATGCCTTATATCAGCGCTTCCATTATTATTCAGCTTATGGGCACAGTGGTTCCAACTATCGCTGCGCTCCAGAAGCAGGGTCAGGAAGGTCGCGCCAAACTGACCCAATGGACACGCTACGGAACCATTTTCATCAGTTCGTTACAAGCATGGGGCGTTGCAACTTGGCTGGGAAGTCAATCGACACCCACTGGACAAAGCCTTTTAGCCACTGGCGTTGGACACTATAGTTTTACCCTGCTCACCGTATTGACCTTGACCACTGGCACCGTTTTTATCATGTGGCTTGGAGAGCAAATCACGGCGCGAGGCATTGGAAACGGCATTTCACTCATTATTTTCATCGGCATTGTAGCCCAAATGCCCCATGCTATTCTGAGCGAAATTGAAATGGTAGTCAGCGGGGAGCGCAGCATACCCATGGAAGCGATTATTATCGTAATCGTGCTTGCCATTATTTCCTTCATTATTTTCATCGACCAGGGTACACGTCGCATACCTCTGCAAAGTCCCAAACGCGTTGTCGGAAGAAAAGTTATGGGTGGTCAGGCGAGCTTCCTTCCTTTCAAGGTCAACACAGCCGGTGTTATGCCCGTAATTTTTGGGTCGGCGATTATGTTCGTACCAGCCCAGTTGGCTTCCTTTTTCCCTAATATGGGTGCGGCACAAACTTTCGGAAATGCTTTTCTACCCGGACATATCGTTTACTCAATCGTCTTTACCGTGTTGATTGTCTTCTTCAGCTATTTCTATACAGCTATCATGTACAATCCCAAAGAAATTGCTGAGAACCTCAAAAAGTCCGGCGGCTTTATTCCCGGTGTGCGTCCTGGACGCCGTACGGCCGAATTTATCGATCAGATTCTGACTCGGGTGACTTTACCAGGTGCCATTTTTCTGGCCTTAATCAGCGTAGGACCCCTGTATCTTAAACAGGCCATGAACATGCAGTTTTATATCGGTGGCACTAGCGTGCTCATCGCAATTGGTGTAGCCCTAGAAACTCTTCGGCAGTTCCAAACGCATTTGCAAAACCAGCACTACGAAGGTTTCATGCGTAAGGGCAAGATTCGTGGCCGGAGAGGGTTCTAAGTGGCCAAACAAGAAGGTATTCAGGTTGAGGGTCGAGTTCTCGAGGCCTTGCCAAATGCCATGTTTAAGGTGGAATTGGACAATGGACACGTGATTTTAGCCCATATTTCCGGTAAAATGCGTAAAAACTATATTCGAATTTTACCGAACGACCGGGTTTTGTTAGAATTGTCGCCCTACGATTTGTCGCGGGGCCGGATCACTTACAGGCATAAATAAGGAACGAGACCATGAAAGTCAGGGCTTCAGTAAAACCGCGTTGTGAGCACTGCAAAATTGTGCGTCGCAAAGGCGTTATTCGAATCATTTGTAAGAAAAATCCCCGTCATAAGCAAAGACAGGGCTAGGCCTGACGGCCAGAGCTAGGAGAATTCAAGTGGCACGTATTTCCGGTGTAGATATTCCGAACGGTAAGCGGAGCGAAATCGCTCTCACATATATATTTGGTCTTGGTCGCAGATCTGCAACTGAGATTTGCAAAAAGGCCAATATCGATCCGGCCAAAAAAGCTGGTGATCTTTCTGATGAAGAAATTGGAAAGCTGCGTCGCGTCATTGAGTCCGGCTACCAGGTGGAAGGCGATTTGCGCGCCCAGGTTGGCATGAACATTAAGCGCCTCGTGGATATTGGAAGTTATCGTGGTCTGCGGCATCGCAAGGGCCTGCCCGTACGCGGTCAGCGCACCAAGACCAATGCACGTACCCGTAAGGGCCCGCGCAAGACCATGGCAAATAAAAAGAAGTAATTCGAAGAGAGCAAGGATAAGGTAATGGCAGACGAAAAACCGGCTGAAAAAGCAAAATCGGAAGAGAAATCCAAAGCACCAAAGGGTGAAGCTGGGGAAGCCAAGGCGGCCAAGGCAGCCAAAGTGGACGGCGAAGCCAAAGGTGCGGCAGAAGGTGCTAAAGCAGATAAAGCTGAAGCTGCCGAAGGAGCTGAAGGCGATGCCAAAGCCAAGATTAAGAAGTCCAAAAAACGCGTTGATGTAATGGGCTGCTGCACAGTTAAGGCAACTTTCAATAACACCATCGTTTCCATCACCGACGTGCGCGGAAATGTGGTTTCATGGGGTTCACCAGGTAAGGTTGGCTTTAAAGGCTCGCGCAAGAGCACGCCTTTTGCCGCTCAGGTAGCTGCAGAAGCAGCCGCCACTACCGCCATGGAAATGGGCATGCGTAAATTAGACGTACGCGTCAAGGGTGCCGGTGCGGGTCGTGAATCTGCAATTCGTGCCTTGAAGGCCGCTGGCATGGACATCATGTCCATCAAGGATGTCACCGGTGTGCCGCACAATGGCTGCCGTCCCAAGAAACGTCGCCGAGTTTAAAAAATAGAAGAAGATTTTCGAGGATCATGCTCGACAATTTATCACCAGGATTGAGGTAAGAGAAATGAAATGGAAAGCGCTGCACATGCCGAAAGGCATCACCAAGGAAAAAGGGGATTCCAAATACGGCAAGTTCTTCATTGAGCCATTCGAGCGTGGATGGGGAATCACGGTTGGCAACGCTTTGCGCCGCGTCCTCTTGTCCAGCTTACAGGGCGCCGCCGTAGTTTCCGTTAGGTTTGATGGCGTTTCACATGAATTCTCGGCCTTGGAAGGCGTTAAAGAAGACGTTGCAGAAATCATCCTTAATATCAAACAACTGCGCGTCAAACTTCTTTCGGATGAGGATGCCACGTTGCGCCTCGATATTTCCGGTGAAGGTGAAGTACGCGGAGAACATATCGAGGCGAATCCCGATGTGCAGATTTTAAATCCGGAATTGCATTTGGCCACTCTCAGCAAGAATGGCAGCATCACTCTTGAGCTGCGCGTTTCCGATGGACGCGGCTATGTGATTTCCGATGACCTAAAACGCGAAGACGACCCTATTGGCGTGATTTCCATCGACGCCAACTTCAGCCCAGTGACCAAAGTGTCCTACGAAGTTTCTGATACGCGCGTTGGACAGCGAACGGATTTCAACAAGCTTGAAATGGAAGTTTGGACGGATGGAAGCATCGATCCGGAAGATGCCATGGCCTATGGTGCCAAATTGCTGGTTGACCATTTGGAAATGTTCATCAACTTTGAAGGCGACCTTGAAGCCGCGGAAGAAGTGGTCAAGGATGAAGAGAAAGAACGCATCCGTCAGTTGCTCAAAATGCGTGTGGACGAGCTAGAGCTCTCCGTTCGCTCCAGCAACTGCTTGCGTTGCGCTAATATTCACACAATCGCCGACCTGGTACGCAATCAGGAATCGGAAATGCTTAAGTACAAGAATTTCGGCCGCAAGTCCTTAATTGAGCTCAATGAAGTGTTGAGCAACATGGGCTTGTCGTTCGGAATGGACGTTGACTACTATCTCGGTGACGAGAAGTAAGGATTTAGGGGCTAACAATGAGACATGGTGTAAAAACAAATCGGCTGGACCGAAATACGGCGCATAGAAAAGCGATGCTTAACAATCTCGCTACTTCCGTTCTATTGCAAGGCCTCAAAGAAGAGCAAATTGACCGTAGGGTTATCACCACCGTGGCTAAGGCCAAAGTTGTACGTGGCCTAGTCGATCGATTGATAACGTATGGCAAGCAAGGCGATCTTGGTGCCAGGCGTCAAGCAGCCCGTTTCGTTAAGGACAAAACCGTTCTAACCGGACTGTTCGACACCTTGGCCAAACGCTATGTAAAACGTCCCGGTGGCTACTCCCGTGTGCTCCGCATCTCTACCCGCGTAGGTGATTCTGCCGAGATGGCCATGATCACTCTCGTGGAAGAAGAGATCAAAGCCAAAACCCGGAAACCGGCTCCCAAGGTGAAAGCCAAGGCTGAGAAAAAGGTGGACATCACGCGAGCAGAGCCGAAAGACGCTGCTGATGCTGCTGCGCCGGTGGTAGAGCCGCCTACGCCTTAAATCACCTCCCTTATTTGACGCTCGAGCACCCCGTGCGCGAGCCTCCTTTATCACCTCGCCCTAAAGACCGGAATCTTTTAAACACGGGTCCCGGAAAGCCGGAAAGCCGAAAAACTCCAGAGGTTTAAGGGTAATTGCGTTCTGGTGACGAAGTAGAATGAAGATGATCGGCAAAGTATTTAGCCTGCCATGTTCTATTTACAATGGATCTGAATTTTTTCCGTAACACCACCCGATTAAACTGGACAGTACCATCCTCGAGCCGATACTCAAGGGTCAGTGAATCCACGAATCCCATGTGTTCATGATCGGTGCTGTTCAGCAAGACCCATCGATCCGTGAATAGTCCGGGAGGAATCATTATTGTATCTGCCAATAAATGGTTTTTCGGGATCATGGACCCAAGTCGTAGTGAGTCGCGCATAGCCGAGAAGGCGTCTACGGCGACATAGCCTAAAGTGCCAAGGGCCATGGCGCTTCCCGCGGACTGGACGTACTTATTCCCGGAAAAAGTGGCCAAACCGGCACCGACCCCTGCCACTAAAAGGGTGGCACTGGCTTTATTGAAATCAGCGATTTCACGGACTTTTTGCTGAGCTTTGTACCATTCCTCCAACTCCCGGCCCAAAATAACGCGCACATTCTTATTCTGGACGGACTCAGGAAATACAATTCGAATTCCAGTCAGAGTATGCCATTTGTCGGATTTATTGATGATGTTGAAATTGAAATACCCAAAGTACTCGCTGCTCAAATCATTATTCAGCTCCCAGCTGAAATCAAAATTGGATGCGGCTGGTTGGCCGTTTTGATCCATGCTTACAGAGCCCGCTTCATTGCGGAGGCTTATGGATGCGCATCCAAGCAAAGCGAAAACCACCGAAATACAGCCTAATCGTTTTAGCATAATTAACCATCCAAAGTGTTGTGGGTTTAATTTAGACGATTCACGGTAAAAAATCCGCTATGATGGCGTTAAATTCATCCCAACTGGATTTCCTATTTTTATGGAATGGATGCCGATACCCCGGAAGCTCTGCCGCCAGCTCTGGTGGCCAAACTCGAGGCCCTTCCCACTAGGCCCGGCGTGTACCTGATGAAAAATACACAAGGGATGATTGTGTACATCGGCAAAGCGGTGAACTTAAGAAACCGCGTGCGCGGATATTTCAACCAGCGCTCCCAGAATAATCACCTCGCCTCAACATTGCTGCGTTCCGTGGCCAAGGATCTGGAATGGATCATTACCGACAATGAGGTGGAAGCCCTTATCCTCGAAGCCAACCTGGTGCACAAGCATACGCCAAAGTATAACGTTCAGTTAAAGGACGATAAACATTTTCCCTACATCAAAGTCACGCTCTCCGAAACGTATCCGCGACTTGTGATAACGCGGCACGGCGGCTCCGGTACCGCCAAGGATATGTTCTTCGGGCCTTATACCAATGTTAGGGCCATGCGCAAAACCCTCAATCTGCTGAACAAAGTTTTTAGAATTCGTGATTGCGATCTCAAACTGCCCTTGGATCAGCCTATCCGTCCTTGCCTTACCTATCATCTCAAACGCTGTGATGCGCCCTGCGCCAATCTTACCACTCCGGAGGCGTACCATCACTTGGTGGATCAAGCAGTGCTTTTGCTTAAAGGCAAGCACCAGGATCTTAAGCGCAGTCTAGAAGAACGCATGCGTTTGGCTGCGGATGCGGAACGATTTGAGGAGGCCGGTCGCATACGCGATCAAATTCGCGATCTGGAATCTGTAAAGGAAGATCAAAAAGTGGACTTGGGTCCGGACCAGGTGCCACGCGATCTCATTGCCACCGCGCGCACGGGAAAACTCGCTTGTATTCTCATCCTGGAAATTCGCGATGGATATATATCCGGACGGAAAAGTTTTGAAGTGGTCTGCCCATTGGAGCAGGATGAAACCGGAGTCATCACCGAATTCATCAAGGGCTACTATTTACGCCAAGGGCCCGAGTCTATTCCGCGCGAAATTATTCTCTCACATGCAACCGAAGTAGAAGAGAATGTGGAAGAGGCGCTGCGCGGGCTTAAAAAGGCGGCGGTGGATTTGGAAGTGCCCATCAAGGGTGAGAAGCGTCGTCAGGTAAATCTGGCTATGGAAAACGCCAAACTGATGTTGGCGGAGATGGTGGGAAAACGCGAGCGGAAAAATCGTCAAAGTTACCGGGTGACGGCCCTCCAGGAGGATCTCGGCCTGGTCAATCCACCCGCCCGTATCGAAGGTTTTGACATCTCACATCTTTCCGGTACCGATACTGTTGCTTCGCAAGTCGTTTTCGTGGATGGCAAACCCAGCAAAAAAGACTACCGGCATTACAATGTCAAAACTGTAGATGGCATTGATGATTTTGCTTCCATGCGTGAAATTGTAGGTCGCCGTATCCGCCGCCTGGTGGATGAAGGCCAGCCATTTCCCGATCTCATTCTCATCGACGGCGGCAAAGGCCAATTGGGTGCGGCTTTGGATGCACTGCGTGAATGCGGCCATCCGGATCAACCCATTATCGGATTGGCCAAGCGCCTAGAAGAAATTTTTATTCCCGGGAAAAATGAGTCGTTGCTCATCCCTAAAACATCGCCCAGCCTTCAGCTTTTGCAGGCGGTCCGTGACGAAGCGCATCGCTTTGCCATCACCTTCCAGAGATCGAAACGCAATCAGTATTTACAAGCCTCTTGGCTCGATGCGATACCAGGTATAGGTCAAAAATCCAAGATGAAACTGTTGCAAGCTTTCGGTGCGCCAGCCGCTATCGAAGCCGCCACTGAAGTGGAATGGATTAAGGCTATCGGCAAGGCTGGTGCAGCTCGTATTGCCGCTCATCTAAAAAATAAATCTTCCGCGCCCTAAGGCGCATGAATTTCCGCCAGCAACTCCCGCACTTTTGCTGTGGGATCCGGCGCCATACTGATTTCCGTAACCATGGCCACGGTTTGAATGCCACAGCGAAAAAGTTCGCGCAAATGAGATTTTTTAATTCCACCCATGGTGGTAAACGGAAAAGGACTGAGTTTGGAGAGTTCGATGACATTTGCGAGCCCCAAGGCATCGTAACGGGAATGGTCCTTGGTGGCGGTCGGGAACATGGGCCCAATATTAATGTAGTCTAGAGGCTTCCCAATCGCAGCCTCAACCTCGGAACGAGTGTGGGTGGACAGTCCGATCAATGCGTCCGGCCCCAATATGCGACGCGCTTCTACCGGATCCATATCCTCCTGCCCCAAGTGTACGCCATCGGCACCAATGGCTTTTGCCACAGCTACCCGATCATTGATGATGAGCAAGCTACCAAACGCCCGGCATTCCTTGAGGATCGCAGCCGCTTCAAGGGCAAATTCGGCATCCGACACATCCTTGTCCCGGTATTGAACCAGCCGCACGCCCCCGGCCAGCGCTGCCCGCACCACTTCAAGCTGGGAACGCCCACCCGTAAATTTGTGATCGGTGACGAAATAAATCGGTTTATCAACCAAGGAAAAGGATGTTGTCATTTCAATACCACGCCCTAGCGCAGGCCCTCCTGCGGACTCGAAGCTGATCCATACAGTTTGCGAGGTATCCGGCCCGCCAAAAAGGAATCCCGCCCGGCCTCGCAAGCCAGTTTGAACGACCTGGCCATTCGCACCGGATCCGTAGCGCTGGCGATACCCGTATTACAGAGGATACCATCGACACCGAGTTCCATGGCCCTTGCCAAATCGGAAGCTGTTCCCATTCCCGCATCCACAATCACCGGACAATACAAGGACTCCATGATGATGCGAATATTATTTTCATTGAGCACTCCTTGCCCGCTGCCGATAGGCGATCCCGCTGGCATCACTGCGGCCACGCCTAGATCTTCCAACTTTTTGGCCATCACAGGGTCGTCATTGGTATAAACCAGCACCGTATGCCCTTCCTTAACCAGAATTTTTGTGGCTTCATAGGTGGCGATGGGATCGGGCAACAACGTTTTTTGATCGAACAGCACTTCCAGTTTGAGATACTTCATGCCTTGGGCTTGGGCCAGTCGTGAAATGCGCAACGCGTCCTCAACGTTGAAGGCCCCGGCTGTATTCGGTAACAGGGTGTATTTTTTAGTGTCGATAAAGTTGAGAATATTCTCTTCTTCGGGACCATTGAGTTTGACTCGGCCCAATGCCACCGTGATCATCTCCGTGCCGGAGACCTCGTGACATTGCCGCATTATCTCAAAATCAGGGTATTTTCCGGTTCCGACAATGAGTCGGGAGGAGAAGTTTTTGCCAGCGATGCTCAAAGTTTTGTCGGTTTTCATGGTCCCAAAAATAGGAATGCAAGCTGTCGCAGTCCAATAAAGACTAAGGATGGCCCTTTTAATGCCCAAACTTGGCAGAATATCGCGCTGTCGCTAGCCCCAAACCTTGGTTTCGCCTATTGCCTGAACTTGCAGGCCCTTGCAGGGTTGGTGGCTTCGGGTTATCTTTCCGATTCTCACCAAAATTTCGGAGCCGACGATGAAAACAGGTCTTCATCCTAATTACACCATGCAGTCCTTCACCTGTTCGTGCGGAAACGTAATCGAATTACGGGCCACAATCCCGGGCCAGGGAATTGAAATCTGCGCAAAATGCCATCCTTATTATACCGGCAAACAAAAGATTCTGGATTCCGCTGGCCGAATTGAGAAATTCACTTCCCGCTACACGTCCATTGTCGGTGGCAAGCGAAAATCTCGGGCTGCATCCAAGGACGTTGCGGCCCCTGTTAAAGAAGCTCCAAAGGCTGAATGAACCCATTAGCCAAAGGTTTTCACCGGCTGAATTGGAGTTTAGTTTTCCTTTCCAGCTACAAACCTGAAAGCGTTGGCGGCCAAGCTGTAATTGAAGGTGTGCTGATGCGCAGCCCTCGCCGCTTGGCAATCGCAGTGCGTGCCCCAGACGGCACAATCGTTTTAGAAAATCAGGAATTCGT
>JAYUHW010000241.1:0-1570 GCA_043766615.1 Fibrobacteria bacterium
TTGGCCTCAGCGGGATTGTCGCGAGTCAAGACCATTCCCCTAATCTATTTGGCGCTGGCGGGAAAGCCCATGCCGGATCCCTTGTTTCAATCCACATTAGAGCGATTCACAGCGCATGATGAAGCCAGTCGAGGTGAAATGACTTTAAAGCCTGGTGCAATGGAATTTCTGGAAACGGCTCGCGCCATGCGCGTACATATGGCCGTGGTTACCGGCACGCCTCAAGTCGCCATTGACCGAACGATAAGCCAATTCAACTTGGGCGTTTATTTCCTAAAAATTTGTGGAACTCCAGGCGGAAAAGTCGAGCATTTGGAGGAGATGATCGAAGGATATCGCCTTGATGCCGGGGAGTGCTGGTTTGTTGGGGATGCGATAATGGATCAGAGGGCGGCAGAAAGCGCCAAAGTGCGCTTTATTGGACTTAATAATGGAGATGACCCGTTTCAAGCCGAAGGGGTTTGGCAGGAAATACGTGCCCTGAATGAATTGATTCCGTTTTTGCGATCCTGAACACTTCTTTGTTTTCGATAGGGCTTTTCCATTTTTTGAATCTTATACTGATCGCATATGCGGCGATTGTGGATTTTATTAGCACTGCCGGTTGCGGCCATAACCTTTGTTTGGCTGGCAGGCATCTTGGTCGGTCCCCATTATTCTGTTAAAGCTTCTTTGCAAGTGGAGGCGACTCCGGAGGCCATATGGAAGGCGTTGAATGCGGTGGAGAATTACCCCAATTGGAGACCGGATGTCACGCTTGTGGAGATGGCGGGCATGAAGCCGGACATGAAGTGGAAGGAGTACGACGGCAAAGGCAGACTCGCCAATTACACGAATACCGGCTCCGTGCTCCCCGGAAAATGGGTCAGCCAAATGACATCCGGCGTCAGTGCCATGCATGCCAGTCGGACGCTGCTTATTGTAGCACTAGAAGCGGGTGGTACTTTGATAGAGGCAACGGAAGAAGGGGATATTTCCAATCCCATAGAACGCTTTCGGTATCGCTTTCAAATAGGGTATTCCGTTGCCCTGCAAAAGTTCCTTGCTGATTTGCGTAAGCGATTGGGTGAATGAGAACTATTCAACCAGGTCTTTAAATTTTTCGAATCCATAATTCAGCGTACGGCGTCGTGGCTGATAACCGGCCTCGCGAATAAACTTAACTGCGGCGCCAAGGGTTTTAAGTCCCGCGGACCTTAAAACATTTTCTTCGATGACAATGCTGTTGATGTCATTGGCACCCGCTTCCAAAGCCAATTCACCCAAATCGCGGCCCATGCCCAAAACACTGACTTCAATATTTTCAATGTTGTCTAAAAAAAGTCTCGCTACCGCAATCATCCGCAGATACTCCCAGCCGCGTACGTGCCGGATGGTAAACTTCCGGGTTTGGGCTTGGAAGACCCAGGGCACAAAGGACAAAAATCCGCCGGTTTTATCCTGTTGATCCCGTATCAAGGTCAGATGTTCGCAAATATCGGTTGGCGTTTCCACGGATCCGAAAACAATGTTGCTCGAACCTGGAAGACCTAGCAGGTGACATTCACCCATCACCCGGCACCAATCCTCA
>JAYUHW010000242.1:0-14654 GCA_043766615.1 Fibrobacteria bacterium
CGCTGGAACACAATCTGAATCGCCATCCCCGTCCGTGAACTCAGCCAATGCCACACTTTTCCAGAACGCGCGCCTTGCTTTGCCCGTGAAAAATGCAGCGTGGAAATTTACTGCCATGTCCGTGGACTCGGTCATTTTTATACTCGCCAAACCTTCCGGTTCCATCACACTCAGCGCATTATCGTTTTTTCCAGAAAATCCGGATTGGATGGAAAATGCCGCCCAGCAAAATTTTTTCCCGGTTCAAGGGGGCTATGCACTGGAGCTGCACCGGGTTCCACCGGAACCTGACGCGACTGGAAAATCCGGTGGCCTCGATAGCCTGATTGGCGTACTGGTCTCGGAAACCGGTTGGGGTTCAGCTGAAGAGGGAAAAGCTGTACAAATCCGCCTTCCCATCCACACCGGTAAAGAACGCCCACACGCATTATCCGTCACTCCTCCGCCAACGGGTCAGTCCGATACGAAGCAGTTGAGCATTAGCCCTTCCCTTTCATCAGGCATGAATAATTCGCAAAACTCGGATAAAAGGCAATCAGGCTGGACAAGGTTGACCCTTATGCTGGGGCTGGCCTTTTTAGGCGGTCTCATTCTCAACTTGATGCCTTGCGTGCTTCCGGTACTTTCCCTAAAAATATTTGACTTTGTAAAACGCGCTGGCCAATCCCGCTGGAAAGTCTTTTCTCATGGCCTCACCTTTACGGCTGGAGTGCTGGTATCCTTCTGGTTTCTGGCTGGGCTGCTTTTGATACTGAGAAGCGGTGGGCGAGAATTGGGATGGGGATTTCAGCTGCAATCGCCGGGCTTTCTCATTGTACTGTGCGCGTTGTTCTTCTTCTTCAGCCTTAATCTATTCGGAGTTTTCGAACTCGGCATGATTTTTACACGGATTGGAAGCACTAAAACTCAAAGTGGTCATGCCGGTTCTTTTTTCGCTGGTGTCACGGCCACCGTGGTCGCCACACCCTGTACGGCCCCCTGCATGGGTTCGGCCATGGGCTATGCCTTTTCACAGCCTGCCTATTATGCCATGCTCGTTTTCACCTTTTTGGGTTTAGGT
Source organism: Fibrobacteria bacterium (assembly GCA_043766615.1). Lineage (GTDB taxonomy): Bacteria > Fibrobacterota > Fibrobacteria > UBA11236 > UBA11236 > Chersky-265. Next base: position 1,061 of record JAYUHW010000242.1, read on the forward strand.
ATGGCGGCACCGTATCTCCTGCTTTCCGGTTTTCCGGGAATGATGCGCTTCCTCCCAAAGCCGGGAGAATGGATGGAACACCTTAAACAGTTTATGGGCTTCCCGCTCTTAGCCACGGCCATCTGGCTAGCCTGGGTACTGGGCCATCAAGCCGGCGTCGACGCATTGGTCGCCTTGCTTTTCATTTTACTCTTGGCAGGGATGAGTGCCTGGATTCTCGGCAAGTGGACGGCGCTGCATCGCACCACTCCTGTCCGTATCATCGCGGGGCTTATCGCTCTAGTTATTTTTATGCCCGCATTCGTGCTGGTGTTAATTTACTTGGATCAGATCCGCAGCACACATCCAGAAAAAGAAACGCCTACCGTCGGGTACATGCCACAGAACGAAGGTAGCATAGACTGGAAGCCGTTTTCAGAAGCCGAACTGACCGCCTCGCTTGCTGCGGGAAAACCCGTTTTTGTCGACTTCACCGCAGATTGGTGCCTGAGCTGTAAAGTCAATGAAAGAGTGGCCTTCAGCTCCCGTGAAGTAACCGACAGGTTACGGGATCTGGGCATGGTAATGCTTAAGGCCGATTGGACGTCCCGCAACGAAACTATTTCCAGAACATTGTCTAATTACGGTCGGAATAGCATCCCGTTATATGTGCTCTATGGCGGCCATGGACCAAAAGACTTTGCCCTACTACCCGAAATTTTGTCACCCCATATCCTTTTGGAAGCGTTGCGCACAGTGATTCCAAATTCAAAGGGAAAGGCTAGGGACAGCGTCCAGGTCCTTTAAAGCACAACTTTTTCGATTAGGGCAATTCCTTTTTCGCCTAGGACAATTCCTGTCCCCATCTTCGAGCTAATCTATTTGGGTCGGTATGAACACCCAAACCAGGAGCAGGTCATGGCTGGATTTCGCGAACATTGGAAAGTAAGGCATGTTAAAGAAACGGTTCTCCTCGTGGATGCAGAGGATGGCACCCGTCAAGCAGTGAAAATGGTTCTCAAGCTCAATGGATATAGAGTGGTCGAGGCCCTTACCGGTATCGAAGGCTTGCAAGTGCTGGGCGAATGGGGTGAGGATATCCATCTGGCCGTATGTGCGGACGAATTGCCGGATATGACCGCTGGCCAATGGCGGGGCCAAGTGCACTTTCTAGGACCGAAAATCCCTTCTCTAATCCTTTCTGAGCGCGATCGTGACGAGATTGCTAATCTGGATATCGGCAATCAATGTGCGGGTAAAGCAAACACTCCATCCACGATTTTTTTGCCTTGTATTGGCCCGCAAGCTGCGGTGCGTCTACTTGAAAAAATACGGTTGGCGTTGGATGAGCGATTCTTTACTACCCGCATGAGAGCCACAGCAGCATGACGGTATGACAGTTTGAGGCTTTGACGGTGGGGCGGTCAAGGATTCGGAGTCTCTTGACCCCACAGCTCTCGCTCCGCTTTTAAACTGATGAGGGCGTCAATAAGCGCCTTTTCCAATTTTTCCAGTCCTTCTCCAATATGATCCCGTAAACCAATACTGGACATCTCTTCTAGTCTTTCCGCGACTTCCTGAACTTTGACAGCGCCGATATTGGCCGAACTGGCTTTAAGGGAATGGGAGATCAAGTGGATGGCCTTGAGATCTCCAGCTTCCAGATTTTTTCGTGCGGATTGCACTCTTGTGGGGCTTTGAGCGACAAAATTATCGATCATCTTCAGTAAGAAGTCTTTGCCACCGATATTATAAAGGTTTACCAACGCCCCTTTATCGATTGCTTTAGTCGACTTCATGGCCGGTATTTTCAGATTTTTTTTGCATGGCAGATTTATTCTAGCATATCCAGACGTCCGGATCACGGTTTCAATGTACAGAAATGACAAACTATAGTTGCTATCCGTGAAAGAGTATTCGATTTATTGGGTAACGGCATCGTTAACATGGCCAAAAATGCATTTTTTACAGCCACTCGACCTCGTTTTTGAAAGTAAAGATGGACCAGAATTTCCATCGCGACTATTTCGAAAAATAGGGATAAAAAGTCCCATCTAAATAGGTCAAATGGTTAAAAAATCGTTAAAAACAGCAAATTGGAACAAAAACCCTCAGCATTTTATCGGAGTTGGAGGTTGCATAGGGATGCGAATACTTGGACAATCAAAGCATGCTTGACCTGAACATCCGGAATGATTTTAAAAGAGGGGCACTGATGCAACGGAATACACTAATTATCGGACTTGTGTTCATGGTAGCCTCTCTAATTGCCTGTGCACCGTCACGCCCGAACAATTCTCGAAACCTGGCCCTAATTCATGCCGCAGAGAAAGGTGAAACGGCCGAAGTCTATCGCCTCATTGAAGCCGGTGCTGATGTGAATGGACGCGATCATGAAGGTTGGACACCGTACCTCGCTGCTTCCTCCATGGGCCAATTAAATACCATGCGCATCCTAGTCGCCTTTGGCGCAAAAACCGTCCCGCCGGATCTGAAGGATGAAAACGTCGCCCATCGGTTCCTTGCCGACCGGTAATCACTGGATGTAAATCCCAAATCTGTATTCCGGCAAGCCCTTCATACCCTCTCGCCTACCCGCTGGAATTTTATTTGCCCTTCACATGGGATAATAAATATTTTAATGGTGAAACTTAAAACCATGGTGTTCGAATCAAATGGATTTCAAAGACTATTACAAAATACTCGGCTTGGAAAAAGGCGCGGATGCTGCTGCAGTAAAAAAAGCCTATCGCAAATTGGCAGCCAAATACCACCCTGACAAAAACCCAGGTAAAAAGTCCGCGGAAGATAAATTCAAGGAGATCAATGAAGCCCATGAGGTGCTTGCCGATCCCGTTAAGCGCCAGCGCTATGACCAGCTTGGCTCGGCGTGGAATGAGCAAGGCAGCAATCCAGGTGGCTTCTCTCAGGAAAGTCGTGGGCGAGCGGGTGGTGGCCAAAGCCACACCTTTACCCAAGACGATCTGGCTGATATGTTCGGTGGAGGTGGGCAATCCGGTGATTTCTTTGAAACGTTCTTTGGCGGTGGCGGGATGCGTGGACGGCCGGCAGGTGCCCGTGGCCGCTGGTCAGAGAAACCCAGGCCCATCCCAGGAAACGAATATCAGGCGGATGTGGAAATCAGTCTCGAAGAGGCCTTCCAGGGCGCTAAAAAAATCATCGACCTGAATGAAAAGAAACTCCGTCTCCAATTCAAGCCCGGAATTGCCGAAGGGAAAGTCATCAAGCTGGCCGGTAAAGGTGGACAGGGTCAGAACGGCGGTCCGGATGGAGATTTTTATTTGCGCATCCACGTTGCCCCACACCCACTACTGGAAAGGCGCGGGGACGATTTGCACACCACGCTACCCCTGGAAACCCAAGATGCCGTGATAGGCAAGCAAATAGAGATAAAGACTTTGAAGGGCGGAGTGAAATTGAAAGTCCCGGCCATGACTGAAAACGGCAAGGTCTTTAGACTGAAGGGTCAAGGCATGCCCGTATACGACAAAGCCGGAGAATTTGGTGACTTGTACGTTACGGCATCGTTGCAGTTACCTAAGGATATGACACCGGCGGAATTGGATTTTTTCCGACAGATGGCCCATGCGCGCATAAATTAATCTTTGAGAATAATGCTGCGCATTTCCGATTTCTTTCGTTTTTTCCGGTTTTCCCTTAGGCTATACCCACGGGGCTGAGGTCGGTAGCTGGAACGGTTAGGATCCAGCGCGCACATCAGCATAAAATCGATCATTGATTGGAACACCACGATTAGATTGTCGTGAGGCCGTCCCGGCAAATATTCCAAACCTCTGCGGTCGCTTTCATCGAGAAAATGGTGAATCGATTCCAGCGTGGACAGGCAGTACGCGGCCGGTTGTTCCTTGATATTGAATATGGATTCACGTGCACCCGTAAAGGAAAGCCGTGGCAAATTACGCAGATTGATTGACTGCGTCATCATTTTTTTGGCACAGGGCCAAGTCCCATCGATTAGGAACAAAATCGATTTGTGGCCGGATTGCCTGCTCGCCAGCAACGGACTGACATCGTCACTGGAAATATTCAGGGATTTTTTACCAGGATACAAAACCCGGCAGGCATTTTCAGGATCGTCAATTAAGGCGTTTACTTGGGCGTTATTGGTGAAATCGATACCCACTATAATTTCGGAATTGCGTAAGGTCGCCCGGCAAATTCGCCCTGTGCCGAGTTTTTCCTTTTTCGCTTCCATGGGGTGCATCAAAATGATGAAACGCGTTTCCGTGACAAAAGGCTTGATCAGATGACAACGACAATTTTCTTTGATCCAGTAACAAGCATAGCAGGTTTGTTCGCGTTTAAAAACCGGAGTCGCTCCTTGGAGCAATTGTTTCTTGAGCACATAAGCCGCTTTATCCATATTGGCAATTTAGGCAATTCCAGGCATGAACCGAATAAAAAAATCTGCGCCCCTTGAGTTCATGCCTTACGTTTTCCACATTTCCCTTCCGCCAAGGGGGACCACCTGAAAAATACCGACGTCACAAGAAAGACGGAATCCGAATCGAACGCAAGTGATAGCGCCTTTTTCGGACATCCACGGGGATTGTCCACTTTGTTTTTTTCAGAATTGTGGGAACGGTTCAGCTATTATGGCATGCGGGCCATTCTCATTCTCTTTATGACTGCGGCCGCCACCCAGGGCGGTCTTGGCTTTTCCACCCAGAAGGCAGGGCTGATCTACGGAACATATACCGCCATGGTCTATTTGATGGCCGTGCCCGGAGGCTGGCTGGCAGACAAATTTCTGGGCTTGCGAAAGGCCGTTCTAGTTGGAGGATTACTGATCACGGCTGGCCATGTATGCTTGAGCATTCCTTCCGTATCCCTATTCTATGCAGGACTGGCACTGGTCGTTATCGGCACAGGCTTCCTTAAACCCAATATCAGCGCCCTGGTTGGCGAATTGTACAGCGCCGAAGACGCACGCCGGGATGCAGGATTTTCCATTTACTATATGGGTATAAATCTCGGTGCCTTCCTCTCGCCTCTGGTGGTAGGTTGGCTGGCCCAGAGCGACGGATTCAAGGGAATCCTTACCAATTTTGGACTCACTCCTGAAAATTCCTGGCATTACGGTTTTGCCGCCGCCGCCGTGGGCATGGTTTGCGGCTTGACATGGTACGTAACGGGCTGGAAACATCTTGGAAACATAGGCAAACACCCCTCAAAAGCTGAGAGTCCAACTGCTGCGCTGCGTCAACGTCGCATTCTGCAAGGCGTTGTAGTTGGGCTTATCGTACTCTGCGCTGGCCTTGCCGCCCTGACCGGATTTGGAATTGTCACAGTTACTTATGGTTTAATCAGTCATGTTTTCGGCTACATCCTGGCCTTGACACCAATCATACTTTTCCCCTCACTTTATTTTTTCGGCAATTTTACTCCCCAAGAAAAAAAGCATCTCGTTGTGATCATCGTTCTATTCTTTGGCGCTGCAGCCTTTTGGTCGGTTTTTGAACAGGCGGGATCTACACTTAATATTTTCGCCGATAGAAGCACCGACAATTCCATCACCCTTACCTTTGCCGTTTTCATGGGAGCCATATTATTAATGCCGGTTTTTCTCGCCTTGCGCTGGTACCGAAAGCTCCCTGGCAAATCCAGCATGGCGCTTTCCTTTACCGGACTAGTTCTTGCCACATGCGGGGGCTGTATCTATTACTTGTTGAGCCATCTGGGCCAATCCTTTCCTTCCAGCTATTTCCAATCCGCCGGCTCGCTTTTCATAGTGGCACTCACGCCACTTTTCGCATCCATGTGGATAGCATTGGGCAAACGACAACCTTCAAGCCCAGCCAAATTTACTGTGGGCCTTTTATTCGTGGCCTTGGGCTTTGGGATTTTAATCATCGCAGCCAGGCTTTCGTCACAGGGTATGAAAGTGAGCCCGATGTGGTTGGTCGCCACCTACATGCTCCATACCATTGGTGAGCTGTGCCTTTCTCCAGTTGGCATTTCAGCCATGACCAAGTTAGCCCCTCGCCGAATTATGGGACTGGTATTGGGAATCTGGTTTCTTGCCGTTTCCTTGGGGAGTTTTTTAGCTGGATTTGCCGCCAGCCTGTATGAAAATATGCCATTGCCGACGCTTTTCACGGCTGTGACCGGTGTTGCGATAGTTACAACCTTACTGATGGCCGTATCCATCGGACCCATTCGACGCATGCTGGCTATGGACGCACTTAAAGACAAAAACATTCCTTGATTTAACCCAAATGATTATTCAGTGGGATGGATTTGTTTCCATTCCACTAAATAATCCAACTGTTATCCTTTTGGTTTTGAGGGGAATTGCTAGCTTGAAGTTCTGATTCATCCCCGTCCCGTGTGGACGGTTTACAATGGTCTTCCTGACCATTCATGCCAGTGAGGGAGTTCTCCATGTCTGTCGACTTAACAACGGGCGATTTCAGATTAAAAATTTTCAAGTTTTCGCTTTTGCTAATTGCAATGCTGTGGTCGTGCCCGCAGAGCTTTGCAGCAGAACCATCAGCTGAAGGGCTTGCGCCTAAAAACTGGGACTTCTACGGAAGCGCCAGAGTAGGTGGCGCACACTGGAATAAGGCCGACTATTGGAAGCAGGCAGTATTGGATGCTGCAGGAAATATTGTTTCCTATAAAACAGTCCAAGATACAGTCCCAATAAATCGAAATTATATGGATTTGCAATACAACAGTCGATTTGGTGTTTTAATCAATAGTGGACCCATGGGATTTCATTTTGAGTTGGGTTGGATGCCGAGCGTACAGGATCTTGATGTGCAAATTATCGCTGGCAATCCGGAAATGAGTCAAAAGCGTAGAGATGCCCTGCGCCTACGCCTGCTGTATGGAGAGTGGAAGTTCCATCCCAATTTCAAACTGTTAGTTGGACAAGATTGGGCCATAACAAACTTCTTCAATAGTAATCAAATCTTTTTTATGGATCAGGGATTGGGCTATTCTGGTGAACTCTCAACTGGACGCAGGCCCATGGTCAAACTGACTTATGCCCAGCAAAAGGATTCAGTCATGAACTGGAAGGGGGAAGTGGCCGTTGTCAAATCCGATACATCCTTATTGGTCCTAAGCCAACCTCCAGCTATAGAAGAGGTGCTTCCTAAGCTTGAAATTGGAGGTGAGTTTGGGTTCAAAAAAAAGGACGTTTTCGGAATAAAACTTCAGGGCGTGGCGGGAATGCAGCAGTATGATTTGGTTGTTTATGCCGATGTAGTCGGAAAGCTTAATGCACAGCGAAAATCCGTAAAATCCCATTTGATTGGTGAGAATATCGCAATCGATTTATTCAATACAACAACGAGCTTAAGCTACACCTGGGGAAAAAATATTCTGCCCTATGGCGTTTGGATTGGTGATCCAGATGGATCAAAACTAGATGAGCATATCCGTATATTTCTCCCATTATTTGGAACGAATGGTGACCCTTCGGACACAATTCAACACATAAACAATGTCTATAGTGGCATGGGTTCCTTGGTTTTCAACTTTCATCCTTTTAAATGGCTTTCCGCAGAGGTTGGCGGAGGCATGGTTAATGGCCGCCATGAAGAACAGAGTAGAAAGGCAACGGTGAAAACCACACTCAATGCAATGAATCGCCTCGCCTATTATGGCAATTTGCAATTCACCCTTGCGGATGGAAAGTTCCTGATTGTACCTGAATATTCCTACAGCGACTTCGGCGGCTTTACACCTACTGCAGGGCGAACGGCCGGACATTGGTATGCCTACGGACTTAAATTGCAAATGGATATGTAAAAATCCTGCTGGTCAAGCGGGTTTGCTTCAATACTTACGAAGGGAGACGGTGTGAACAAAATATTATTTGGTGGAAAAAGACTAACAGGTATTGCCTTGGGTTTGCTGCTGATGACTGCGCCAGGACACGTCCGAGCAGAAGATGAAGATGAAGCTGCCGAGGGAGCCAAGCATGCAGCGCGCCAAGAAGCCTTGTACAAGGCCGGAGCCTTGCGACTACCAGCCAATTCAGATATTTCCGCCCGAACCCAAGCCTTTGAACGCCGAGCGGCCGCGACTTCAGTTGCAGCCAAATGGGAATCGACCGGCCCTTATGGTGTAGGTCGTGTCACCAATTTGGAAGTCGATCCCACCGATGATAAAATCGTTTATATTGGCGCAGGAAGTGGTGGCGTTTGGAAGACCACGGATGGTGGCACCACTTTTAAACAGCTTATGAATAATGCAAAGAGTCAAAGCATCGGCTCAATCGCAATCGCCCCATCTGATCACAATATCATTTGGGTCGGTACCGGCGAAGGTTGGGGCGGCGGCGGCTCCTTGACGTACGTAGGCGCGGGCGTGTACAAAAGCGTGGATGGCGGGGCGACGTTTCAACCCGCAGGTCTGGATTCGTCCTATTATATCGGCAAGGTAGCGATTCATCCCACCAACCCTAATATTGTGGTTGTGGCGGTAATGGGTAATTTCTGGCAAAAGGGCGGGTACCGCGGCCTTTACAAAACCGTCAATGGTGGCACCACCTGGGAAAAACTGCCTATTCCCTTGCCAGCAGGCGATGACTCCACAGGTTGTACGGATGTGCATTTTTGGCCGACGGATCCCAACCGCATTTTTGCCAATATGTGGTCCGCGGCGCGTCAAGTATACGCTCGGAATTGGACAGGACCTAATAGCCGAGTATATCGTTCCGACGATGTCGGCGCGTCCTGGAAGGTCCTTGGGGCTGCCGAAGGACTTCCAACTACAGACATCGGAAGAAACACATTAAATATTTCGAAATCAAATCCAAATGTCATGTATATGTTCTACTTGGCAGGCAACAATAATTATAAGTCCATGTACAAATCCACAAATGGTGGGAACACCTGGGTTGCTACTGGCTCCTCGTTACCGACCTCCATTTTTTCATTTTACGCACAGTCCTTCTGCCAAATTCAGATAAACCCCATTAATCCCGACGATGTTATTGTCTCGGCAATAACAAGCTATCGTACGACGAGTGGCGGTGCGAGCTGGACTCAATGTTTCATTAACAACCATGCGGATAGCCGGGCATTTAGTTGGGCCACCAAGGATAATAATCTCTTTTATTCAGGAGACGATGGCGGGTTCTCGGTCAGTACCACTGGCCCCAACGGCACTTTCGTCTACAAAGGAACCGGCCCAGGCGGATTGGAAATGGCACAGGCCTACACCATGGACATTGCTCCTGACAACTCCGATTATAGATATATCGGAATGCAGGATGACTATGTACAAATGACGTCCAACGCAGGCGCAAGTTGGCAACAAATTATTCCCGGAGACGGGATGTGTGTCAAAGTCGATCATGGTGCACCCACAAATGTGATTGGTTGTTACCAGGATGGTCATTTCATGCGCTCTAGTACGCGTGGAACCAGCGCTGTCGCCGTGACAGGCTTTACAGGACGTGGACCTTGGGATGCGCCCGTGGACATTGACCCATCCAATGGGATGAGCTATATCGGCAGCGAATTCGTTCAAAGAGCACCGCGCGGCTCTGGCAATTACACAGCCATCAGCCCAGACTTGACAAATGGGGATCATTCCGTCTCCAGTTATAAATATGGGACGGTGCAAGCCATTGCAGCATTCAATGGAGTAGTCTATGCAGGCACAGATGACGGCAATGTTTGGGTGAGCAAAAACGCCAGCACCGCACCCACTTGGACACGCATTCGCAACGGTAATGGCACGGGCCCCGGCACAGGTGAGCGAAGCTATGATGGCTGGATCAAGGAAATCACCATCGATCAATCCATTCCCGATGCAAGCAATGCCTATGTCGCGGTGACCTACATGCGCTGGGGCCAACAATACTGGAAACCGGCTGCTTTTAAAGTAACCAACTGGGGATTGGGTGGAACGGCATCCGCAGATTGGAAGGATATTTCCGGAGATATGCCTCGGAATGTGTCCATCAACCAAGTGATCAAGGATAATGCCCCCACGCGCGCTGGCTGGCTTTATGCCGCCACGGAATATGGCGTCTATATTTCCACCAATGGCGGTGTAAATTGGAATTGGTTGGGCGACAAGTCCTTACCGATTATCACCGTCAACTGCATGTCCTTGCATATCGCCACTGGCTACCTTTATGTAGGTACTTATGGACGCGGCATCTGGCGCATCAATCTTGCAGACCCGGCCGTCAAAACCGCGGCCTTGGCTCCGGCGCCCACTGCACAGATCCTAAAAAGCTTTCCTAATCCAATTACTCTTAACGGAAAAATTCAATTCATGGTCAGAAATGAACAAGTTTTGCAGGTGGCCGTTTATGATTACTCGGGTCGTATTGTCAAAACCCTTTTCAACAAACAAGTATCAGGTAACAAATTGTACGCCGTGAACTGGGACCGCACAAACGACAAAGGAACAAAAGTTCTTGCAGGACAATACCTTCTACGCGCAGTAGGTGATAAAGTCACTTTGGCCAAAAATATCGAAGTCCGTTAATCAGTCGGAGGACGGCTCCCACGAATCATGGGGCCGACTTGAGGTGTTGATTTCATGAATATACGCCTGGCCATACTGTTTTGGGCTCTTTGCCTATGTATGTGCTCGCCACCGCCCAAGCCTCCTCTAAAACCTTCCACCCCTGGACAGGATTATAGTCTCGTGGCTAGGCCACGGGTAAATGAGCTTTCGACAGAAATGGAAAAGGCTGTACTGAGTCACGATACGGCCGCTATCCTAAACATGTTGGATCCCGATTATAAAGCCAAGGAACTTATCAAGTTTCACAATGGCATTCCCGGCCCTTTTCTAGACAGTTTTTTTTGTGGACGCGTCTTGGGAATAGACCAATTTTTTTGCCTCGATTTTAAGGATATCAGCGCTATCAAAAATACGGGCATGGAAATAAATGACGCCACTGCGCGTGTCCAGTATATCGTAAAATCGTCCGCGCATGAAATCGAAACCCGTTTACAAGTGACACTACAAAAAGGCGAACCCATTGGATGGATAGGATCCAGAGGGTTTACTCAAGTTGAATAAAATAGCCCTAAGCCCAAATAGCGAGCTTCAAGGAAAACATATGACCTGCATAAACAAATCCCTTCCGAAATTTTCCGGGATGCTTTTAGCAGTTCTGGTTTTGGGCACACTTAATATTCGCGCGGAATCCGCCGATGAGGAGTCGACCCAAGAACGCAAAGCGATTCGGCAGGAGGCATTGCTCAAGGCGGGTGTCTTGCGGGTCCCTGGAAGCTCCGACATTTCCGCGCGAACCCAGGTCTATGAGCGTAGACAGTCGGTATCCTCTGCGGCAGTAAAATGGGAGTCCACCGGACCTTACGGGGTAGGAAGAGTCGCGAATGTGGTGGTGGACCCAAGCGATGATAAAATCGTTTATACTACCGGAGCCATGAGTGGATTGTGGAAAACCACGGATGGCGGAGCGACCTGGAAACAGTTGATGAATGATGCGAAAAGCCAAAGCATCGGCAGCTTGGCTCTCGCTCCATCAAACCACAATATCATTTGGGTAGGCACTGGGGAAGCCACGGGCGGGGGCGGGGCGCTTTCCTACCCTGGAGCAGGTATGTATAAGAGTTTAGATGGAGGTGCCACATTCCAACCCGCTGGTTTGGATTCGTCTTTTTACATTGGACGCGTTGCGGTTCATCCAACCGATCCCAATATCGTACTTGTCGCCGTCATGGGCAATTATTGGCAGAAGGGTGGCTATCGAGGTGTTTATCGGACACTCAATGGCGGAACGACCTGGGAGAAACTGGCCATTCCCTTACCCGCCGGAGACGATTCCACCGGCTGTACTGATGTCCATTTCTGGCCCACAGACCCCAACCGGATATTCGTTAATATGTGGTCCGCTGCCCGGCAGGTGTATGGTCGCAATTGGAGCGGACCCAATAGCCGAGTCTACCGCTCGGATGATGCCGGCGGAACGTGGAAGGCGCTGGGAGCTGCCGAAGGCCTGCCGACAACGGATATCGGGCGCAACACCATGAGCATTTCCAAATCCAATCCCAATGTTATGTACCTCTTTTATTTGGCAGGAAACAACAATTACAAATCCATGTTTCGGTCCAGCAATGGAGGAAATACTTGGGTCGCCACTGCCACTTCCCTACCCACTTCCATATTCTCTTTTTATGCCCAGTCTTTCTGCCAATTGCAGATTAATCCCACCAATCCTGATGATCTCATTGTTGCAGCTATCACCAGCTACCGTTCGACAAATGGGGGCTCCAGCTGGAGTCAGTGTTTTCTAAACAACCATGCCGATAGCCGTGCGTTCAATTGGGGACAGAATAACACCAGCCTCTTCTATTCCGGCGATGATGGTGGTTTCAGCTCTGGTGCCGCGGGTCCAAATGGAACATTCACTTATAGGGGAACGGGCCCTGGGGGATTGGAGCTGAGCCAAATCTACATGATGGATATTGCACCGGACAACTCCAACTATCGGTATATTGGCATGCAAGACAACTATGTCCAAATGACCAGCGATGGTGGTGTAACTTGGCAACAAATCATCGGCGGGGACGGCATGTGCGTCAAGGTGGACTATGGGGCACCGTCCAACGTAGTGGGCTGCTTTCAACAGGGCAATTATCTCCATTCCAGTTCCCGAGGTGCCGGAATGGTCGCCATTACTGGATTTACAGGACGAGGCGCTTGGGATGGCCCAGTGGATATCGACCCTTCCAACGGAATGAGCTATATCGGAAGCCAGTTTGTTCAGCGGGCCATCCGAGGTTCCGGCAACTATACCACGATTAGTCCTGATTTATCCAATGGCGATCACTCCGTTTCAAATTACGGCTATGGCACGGTACAGGCAATTGCCGCGTTCAATGGAGTGGTTTATGCCGGCACCGATGACGGAAATGTTTGGGTGAGCAAAAATGCCAGCACAGCGCCCACTTGGACGCGCATTCGCAATGGCAATGGAAACGGACCAGGCACTGGCGAACGCAGTTATGACGGCTGGATCAAGGAAATCACCATCGATCATTCGGCCCCGGCGGCCAGCACAGCTTATGTGGCTATATCCTACATGCGATGGGGCCACAATTATTGGAAGCCCGCAGCCTACCAACTGACCAACTTTGGACTGGGAGGCCCCGCTTCAGCGGATTGGAAGGATATCTCCGGAGATCTTCCCCGCAATGTTTCCATCAATAAAATCATCAAAGACAATGCCCCAGCTAGGGCTGGCTGGCTCTATGCCGCCACGGAATACGGCGTCTATTATTCAACAAATGGGGGTGTCAACTGGAATTGGTTGGGCGACAAATCTCTACCCATCATAACCGTCAATGACATGATTTTGCACACAGCAACCAATTACCTCTACATCGGCACCTATGGTCGGGGCATTTGGCGCATCAATTTGGCGGACGCGACAGTTGGCACGGCAGCTGGATCCCTTACGGCCTCCAAACAAATCCTCAAGAACTTTCCCAACCCAATTGCCTCCAGTTCAAGAATCCAATTTCAGGTGAAGGATGCACAGGCCTTACAAGTTGCCATATATGATTTTTCAGGGCGGAACTTAAGAACGCTGTACCAAAACAATGTCACTGCTAACAAGCTC
>JAYUHW010000243.1:0-13095 GCA_043766615.1 Fibrobacteria bacterium
ATATTGGCCAAGGAAGGGGGCGGAGCGAAAACCGATTCAAACCATATGCGCATATCCATCCAGAAGAAAATCATGGGCTGGTATTTTAAAACCTTTAGAATTTCCGTGGGCGTGGGAGCCTGTTTACGGCCCGGCTGCACGTTCCGTAGAATTTTATCCACCTCCTGGAAAACCAATTCCAGCAGCATGTCCTTTTGATTGGGCATAATCAGGCAGCTACCCAATATTTCATACACATGCGCGCCCTTTTCAGAAAAAGGCACCAACCGCCCTCCGACAATATCATGAACCTTTAAGGTCAAGGAAAGATTTTTATCGTACACATTGAAAGCGGTTCCATCAAAGAGATCCACCATAACGGCATACCCCTTTTCCGGAAAAATTTCCTTTAGCTGCATATAAGTCAGGCGGGCATTGGAAAAATCACGAAGAAAATACACTTCCTTGATCGAATACTTGCTGGTATCCCTCGATAGAAAAAAATCCACTGGAAAGTCACCGTCAATCTTTAACGCACTACGCAATGCATGAGGCAATTGTCCTTCCAAAGCTTGAGCCGCCTGGGGATTCTTTGACAGTGCTTCGAGCTCTTGTTCCTTCAAAAAAGGCGTTCTCCAATATTCACCTATGAAGCGTTCCATCAAAGGTTTGGTCGCAATATCCAGAATCATCTGATCGATTTCTTCCGTCATCTTGCCGCGGATGACCAGGTTGGATTCATAGGAAAAATCCAGCGCCGGGCGCGCCACGCTGGCCACATCTTTTTGCAAACAGCACTTCTTGTATTTCTTCCCGCTCCCGCAGGCGCAGGGGTCGTTTCGTCCGATTTCCATGGTATGCAAAGATAGGTCAAATTCGCAGGATACCCTAAGACCAAAGGTAAGACCAAAACCAAGGGCAGAGGCCAGAGCCAAGGTAATATTTGGCTATTTTTAGCTTGAACTTCCGTTTTCTGATAAGAAAACGTTTTCTGCAAATTTGTAGCCTGGTTTCTACAAAGCAGGCGTATATTCCCACCACCTGAGTTTAGGGGAATCATGCCCAATATTTTTAGCTACCTCAATTATCGCGACTTTCTCAGGGACTATTACCTGGAAAAGAAAGCGAATAACGCCCAGTTTTCCTATCAATCGTTCGCGAATAAGGCGGAATTCAAGTCTAAAAGCTTTCTCAAGCTGGTTATAGACGGCCAGAAAAACCTAACCGGCACATCCTGCTCTAAAATGGGCCGGGCGTTGGGATTGAATCCAAAGGCGTTTTCTTATTTCGAGGACTTGGTTGCATTTAACCAAGCGGGGTCGTTTAAATTGCGCCAATTTTATTTTGAAAAATTAGCGTCTGTCAACCATCGGAATCCAGCTAGACTCATTCTTCAAGACCAGTATGAATTCTATTCCAAGTGGTACCACAACAGCTTGCGGGAACTGGTGGCCTGGCATGATTTTGGAGAAGATTACGAAGCGCTCGGCAAGCGCCTTCATCCAGCCATTCCGGGAAGACTGGCATATCAATCCGTGCGATTGCTACTCAAGCTCGGTCTCATAGAACGAAAAGGCAATCGCTATGTGCAAAAAGATTGCCTCATCACCACCGGTGACGAAGTACAATCTTTGGCCGTTCAGAATTTCCATTTGCAAAACCTAATCCTGGCGGGCGATTCCCTTGATGCCGTACCGGCTTCCCAACGCGATATATCCTGTCTGGTGTTGGGACTCTCCGAAAAGGGATTTCAAACGGTCAAAGCGGAAATCCAATCCTTGCGCAAACGCCTTTTGAAAATCGCTGAAGCGGATGCCAAACCCACCCGAGTCTACCATGTGAACTTTCAATATTTCCCAACCACACGAGGCCAGGAATGAAGCGTCTCAGAAGCTGGGTTTACTGGATAGTTTGTGCGAATGCATTTCTCTGGTTCACGCATTGCGGGCCGGGCGACCGTGTAGCGGGCGGTTCGGAAATTGGCAATCCTGTTGGGATTGTGGTCGATGCACAAGGGCTGGCACGAAGTGGTGTGGCCTTGACCTTGCTACCCGAAGATTTTAATCCACTGGAGGATCGAGGCGTGAAGCCTATTGCCGCGACCTCTCAATTAAACGGAAGTTTCAAATTTCAGTCCGTGCCCTTTGGCCGCTACGTCGTAACTGGCTTCGATCCGGCCACGGCCACACGGTTTCGGTCTGTTCGTACTGTGGATCGAACGCGCGGGAAAACAAGCGCAGATACTTTGCGTGTGACAGGTAAAGTGACTATTCAGAATACGGATACAACCCTGCACGGAGGGTCGATTTATATTCCTGGCACCCCGTTTTTTGCTCGTATCGATGTGGTGGGCCGGGCCCTACTCGATTCCGTACCAGCGGGTCTCATTCCTTTGCAATACGATCCCTTTTCCGCCGCCAGTATGCCTGTCAAGCCACCTAGTTACACACCGGTGATGGTGCCCGCAGGCGGTGAAACGCAGGCCAACCCCGTGGGGTCCATACTGCAATCCCACCATGCATGGACAGTCGCGCCCGGACAGGATGTACAAGCCTTTGTCGATTCTTTAAATCCTGGTGATACGCTATTTCTGAAGGGCGGCATTTATGCACTCGATCATCTTACCTTGGCGGGCAAGGGCCGGGCGGATGCCTGGATAGTATTGAAAAATCTGCGCGGCGAAACTCCCATACTGCGGGGAATTTCGGGAACGAATAATTTGATCGAATTCATGGGAGCCGAATATTTGGACATACAAGGCCTGGAAATCGACAGTACCCTTGATGGCTCCGATGCGATCAAATTCAATGAGCAGGCCGTCAGCCATCATATCAGTTTGCGGAATATGCATATTCACAATATTCGCGGTATCGCCGTGAATTCTCAAGGTGATCACCACCATATCGTCATCCAAGGCTGCCACATTCACCACATCCATAGCGCGCCGGGAACCGGCATCCGCATTGGCGATTTGACAGGTGCCTTCACGCCGAATAATTGGCAAATTGAAAAAAATTGGATCCATGATTGCGGCTATGACAACCGGGATGGCTTCGGCATTTCGGTGCTGTTCGGGGCTCGTTCCGTTATAGTGCGCGATAATATTGTGCATGACAACGGAGGTATGGGGATACGGATTTTCGGCGCGCGGGGAACGGTAACACCGGAGGAATATACCCTGGTTGAAGGAAATGGAATTTGGAACAGCGATGAAGGGATCGCAGCCTATAGCGATGTTACCGTGCGCAACAACGTGGTGTTTGCCTGTAGCTTGATGCTGCATTCTTACTATTATCCGGGCGACAGCGTAAGCGCAGCGGGAAATTTTCCTCGAAACCTTCGCATTGTTCACAACACATTTTTTTCGGGAAGGGATTTACTGCTAAACGATTGGGATTCCACCCGGAATTGCCTATTTGCCAACAACGCCGTGTATGGTTTGTCAGTGGGTTTTTCTTTGGGCGGAACAGGAACCCTCGCTGGAAATATTTCGGATTCACCTAGAGCTGGTTTTTCAGCGGGTTCGGCGTTATCCGATTTCCGGGATGGCGTCAACCACGACTTCTATCCGTTGCCGGGGTCAGCCCTTATCAACAAGGGTCTAGCCCTGTATTCCGTTCCGGAAGATTTTCAGAATCGCCGCCGTGACACTCTGCCCGATGTGGGAGCCTTTGAATTTTCCGGAAGCGCCGTAAGATCTTCTGTCCTCACGAAAGGATTTAAACCATGAACCGAATTTTCACCACGTTTTTCCTGTATTCCACTTGCTTGCCCACACTCACATCCGCCTTGAGCCCAACGTTGACACTGATCAATTCCGGAAAAGTGCCGGCTGTAAACCAGCCCGCCACCCTTGGGTATGTATTCGCCCCCGGTGAAATCAAAGCAGGTCAATCTGTTACCGCACTCACGGCGGCTGGAGCGACAGTACCCATGCAAGTCGACGCCAAGGCGACTCATGCCGATGGTTCGCTGCGGCATGCGGTGTTGACGTTGAGCGCTTCCTTGGCTGCAGGCGCCTCAGAAAAAATTACGCTGGCATCGGGAACTCCTGGCGTAGTCGGACTTCCAATCAGGGCGAGCGATTTATTGGCCACGGCATATGACGCAACAGTCCTTCTAAATCTGGGAGGCGTAACCTATACAGCCTCCGCGCGAACAGCTTTACAAGCGGCCGTGAATGCCGGATCACCCACTGCTTGGCTGTCTGGACCTATGGTTTCTGAGTGGCTGGTGCCCGCAGCCTGCGTAGGCCCGGGAGGTCCTCATCCCCATCTCGCCGTACGCTTCGCTATCCGCGCCTATGCCGGTTTGCAAAGTGTGCGTACCGATATAACCGTGGAAAATGATTGGGCCTATGAGCCGAATCCCCGCGGCTTCACCTATGACGTATCCATTCAATCCGGGGGACAAACCCTTTATTCCAAATCTGCGTTGGCGCATTCGCACCATGCGCGTTGGCGGAAAATATTTTGGTGGGGCGGACAACCAACCCTCGATGCGCTTTTGGATGTGAATTACTTGCGCAGCACCGGAGCTGTACCAAATTACGATCCCTCCATTCACGTGTCCGCTTCGGCATTGGCGGGCATGGCCGCAACCTTTGAACCTATGTCCAGCGGAAACCTCACCGTATACATGCCGGAAACCGGTGCCCATGATGATATCGGACCCCTTCCCCGTTTTTCCGCCTTGTATCTCCTCTCCGGAGATGCCGGTGCTTTACAGAATGTGTTGGCCAACGGCATGGCCGGAGGCAGTTACCCAGTCCATTACCGCGACAAGACCAAGGGC
Organism: Fibrobacteria bacterium; assembly: GCA_043766615.1. GTDB lineage: Bacteria > Fibrobacterota > Fibrobacteria > UBA11236 > UBA11236 > Chersky-265. The sequence continues at coordinate 4,774 of JAYUHW010000243.1, forward strand.
TTGCCGGTATCCCTGGACGATTATCCTTACATGACCCTTCTAGGTAACTCCGGTGATACGCGTAATCCAGCCACCGGAAAACTGGAAGAATTTCCAGCCGTGACCAACGGCCTGGATACGCTCATCCCCGATGACGCCCACCAACCCTCCATCGCCTATTTGCCATATTTGATCACGGGAGACTATTTCTTTCTGGAAGAGCTTCAGTTCTGGGCCAATTGGAATGTGATCCTCGCGAATCCATATTACCGTGACTTCGAAAAGGGCCTATTGAAATGGTCGCAAGTGCGTGGCCAGGCATGGTCGCTACGCACCTTGGGCCATGCCGCTTACATCACCCCGGACACGCATCCGATGAAGGCGTACTTTGTCGGCAAGGTCAAAAACAATCTGGACTGGTACACGCGGCATATCGACTCCGCCATGGTCAACAAGCTGGGTTGGTTGGATGCTGGAGGAGCGGTCGCGTATTCTCCCAATGGCATCGCCCCCTGGCAGGATGACTTTTTTACCTGGGCGACGGGTCATCTTGTTGCCCTGGGATTTTCCGACGCCAAACATCTCGCGGAATGGAAGTCCAAATTCGTGGTGGGACGGCTGACGGATCCCGGGTATTGCTGGCTCGATGCGCCTGCTTACAATTTACAAATCGGGCCCGCGGATAAATCCAGTTATTACGCAACTTTCACCAATCTTTACCAAGCCAATTTTCCTGGTGCAGCTTGCGCAGGCACAGTAATGACAGGCTACCCGGAAGTAGCCACGGGGTTTGGTGCCAATATGCAACCGGCCTTAGCAGCTGCGGTGGATGCAGGCATACCCAAGGCCAATGCTGCCTGGGTTCAGTATCAGGCGCGCAATCCAAAGCAAGACTATACAGCTTCCCCCCAATTTGCGGTGGTGCCGTATTCCATTTCAGGATCGGCCCTTCAGTTCCAATCCGAAAACGGAAAGGCCAACCGAATCAGAAAAATAAGCCTGAGCTTCACTCCCGGCGACGGCGGCATCAGGATCCAATATGGAACAGGTTCGCAGGCCCGCTTTTACGGACCTCGCGGAGAATTGTGGCCTAAACCTTTTCAACGCCAGGTACCCTAAAAAGGAAATATCATGAACGCACCCACTTTCATCCGAATAAGTATTGCCATTTCCTTGCTTACATGGTCTGCCTCTTTTCCCCAATCCAGTCCCCTCGACAGTCTCAATGCAGGTGAGTGGTATGAAGTCCCGAATTCCAAACTCGAAGCGGTAAAACCGAATCCGCTTCCACCCGGTTCGGTCTCCGCTGTGATGGACGCCTGGAGCGGGGGCGCGTACGATGATAAAAGAGATCGGCTGATTGTTTGGGGCGGCGGACATGGTGATTATTCTGGCAATGAAGTGTACGTCTTCGACGTTCGACAATTAAAATGGACTCGGGTAAACGATCCCAGCCCCGATGTGGGTGGAATCGAAAGCAGCGGCTATTATCCGGACGGAGGCCCGCGCTCGCGGCATACTTACAACTATATCCAATACGTCCCCGGCATCGACAGATTCTGTACTTTTGGAGGCGCCGGATTTTACCCTTCCGGTCAAACCGGGACTTACAAAACCCTATGTTTCAATTTTGATACCCGCCAGTGGGAAAAAATGTCAGAAGGTTTTGGGGCCAATATCGGCAAGCTTTCAGGTGTGGATGCTGCGGGTCATGTTTGGGTGCATGGCGCCGGAGGCAATCCGCCCTTCAGTGAATGGGATCCCGTCGCGGATCGCTGGACATCGCATTCGGTATATGGGGTAGGATGGCTGGACTATTACTTGACCGCCAGCGTCGGGCAGAAAAATTTCTTGGCTCTGGGAGGTGGAAAAATGTTGCTCTGGGACTTGGCACATCCGACCCTTCAGCCCCTCGATTTGACCAGTTCCGGTGACAATGCCATTGTGGCCAAAAACTGTCCAGGACTGGACTATGATCCCGTAAGCGGAAAATTTATAGCCTGGTCAGGCGGATCAGATGTGTATGCATTGGACTTATCTAAACGTGCCTGGAGCAAAATCACCCCCGCAGCCACCAATAAAATCATTCCAACCGCGGCCCAAAACAACGGCACCTTTGGACGATTTCGCTATATCAAATCCCGCAACCTTTTCATCGCCGTCAATCGCACCAACGAAAATGTTTTTTTCTACAAACTTTCGGCCGGAGGGGCTCTCCCGATTAAAATCTTAAACGGGAATCACCACAACCAAACTCATCCCGCCGTGAACCTTTCCGGCACCCAGATCCGTTTTTATGCCCCCATAAATACCCAGACCAAGGCATGGGACACTCGAGGAAAAAATATCCTATTGGACGCAAAACGTTCCGACCCGCTAAAATAGGGGACGAATAATGAACCCTAATAAGGAGCAGATAATGAATCATTCCACATCATTTTTGGCCTCACTCTCGTTGGTCCTTGTCCTTCAGGCCTCGGCGGGGGAAAAGTTCACCGCCCTTGGCTGGTCCGCAATGCCTAATACCAAATTAAGAAGCGTGTGCCCGGCAGACAATTTCCAGGGATCGGGCTATGATTTCACGTCCAAATGTGATGCGGTTACCACGGCCTGGAACAGCGGAGCCCTGGATGAAACACGCAATCGATTACTGGTTTGGGGCGGTGGCCATGCAGATTATTCTGGCAATGAAATTTACGCACTAGACTTAACCACCCAGAAATTCGTTCGGCTGACTGACCCGGCCACGCCCGTGGCAACGGGATGCCCAGAATCCTTAGCTGCGGGAACCCAGCCAAATGCACGCCATACCTATGACGGAATCGCTTACATGACAAACGTGGACCGGTTTTTGGTAGCCGGCGGGGCCTTGGCCACCTGCGGCTTCATGTCAGAAGGAACATGGACCTTTGATTTCAAATCCTCGAAATGGGCCCAGGTCTCCTCCGCGGTCCATCCCAATGCGGCTCCCGGCATCGTCACCGCGTACGATGCCAATACTGGAAAAGTCTGGGTCCATGACGGTAATACTTTTTTCTCTTTTGACCCACTCACCAACAAATATCAGGTGGCTCTCGATAATACTCCCATCGATTATCACCTCACAGGTGTTTTGGATCCCAAGCGAAAAAAATTCTTAATGATAGGCGGCGGTGAGCAATGGATTATTGATGTAAGCGGAACCTCGTTTAAGCAGCAAGCGCTGGGTTCGACCGGCGGTAGCAGTATCATCGGCGCATCCAGCCCCGGCTTGGCATATGATAAAGTAAAAGATCGCATCGTGGCGTGGTCCGGAGGGAATACAGTTTATGTCCTAGATATGGACACGAAAGTCTGGACCGCGGTAACCCATCCAAGCGGACCCGGGGCCGCCATGTCCAACGGAACCAATGGCCGCTGGGAATACGTCCCTGCCCTCAATGCTTTCGTGATTGTAAACGGAGTGGACAGTGACGCGTTCCTCCTGCGTTTGAATTTGGATATATCAGCCATTGGCCCTCGATTCGATTTGCGGCACAGCCAGCGCGGATATGTCCTGGCCTATCCTGGATCTACGGACGGTTTCGCCAGTTGGGATTTGGAAGGCAAAGCCATTCCCTATCACTGGGTTCGGACTATGAATATCAGCGTTTCCGGTACTGCCCGCGCCCGTTAAATTTCTGAACGCCACCAGAACCGGAAATTTGAACGCCATGACTGGCCAACTCAAACCCGTGGTAGGTTTTGAAGGTTTCGCTAAACTAACATACCCGCAACCAGTTCCATATTTATTCGCCCAGGAATTAAATTTCCAGCATGAGCCTATCGCCGTTGAGCCTCAAAATACTTTCTCTCATTCGCGGAATTCCCAAAGGCCAAGTCGCAACTTATGGACAAATTGCCGCACAGGCTGGAAATCCCCGAGCAGCCAGGCATGTAGCACGGCTACTGCATTCCCATTCTGATCTCGAGAAATTACCCTGGCACCGGGTCGTCAACTGCAACTATTGCATTTCCCTTCCCATGACCGGCACCGGCGCATTACAGAGGCGCCTCCTGAAAAAAGAAGCTGTCGCCGTAGATGCAAAGGGCGCTGTGAAGTTGGCAAAACAGCCATGTTAAGCAAACCTACTCTCGCCCGCATCACCATTTTTCCCATCAAATCCTTAGATGGAATGGAATTGCAATCGGCCAAAATATCCGAGGGAGGCTGCCTACTCCACGATCGGGAATTTGCCATCACGGACAATGTAGGCAATCCCATCATTGGCAAAACCAAGTTACCCTATTCGGCATGAGCCCAAGGGCCCGATGTATCGTACCTACGCGCCATCCTGAAAATGCCAAACCATGGTCCGGATTCGCTAAAACCTTTACAAAAGCACGAGCCAAGCACCTTCCAGAATGGTCTGAACTGAATGCCTTCGGTAACCACTATTTCCTAACGGTGGACTCCTTACTCCCGGCAAGTGAAGTAGGAAAAATTCTCAAGGTGGGCGATAGCTTGGAGATAGTCGGAGTAAAGTCAAATACCTGAGGGCGACAGGGTGCCGTGGCAAGGTGCCGTGGCAAGGTGCCGCGGCAAGGTGCCGCGGCAAGGTGCCGTGGCAGTTTTCCAGAATCCGAATCCGGAGAACGCCGCAGAGCCTTATTTCACCGACTGCACCAAGTGTTCGATGAAAGCGTCTATTTGGGCATAGGTGCAATGTGGATTAAAAAATACGGCTTTTTCGCCAGGGACCCGATGGGTTCGGCCCAGGCTGTCGTAGGCACCCAAGGCGAGAGCCTCGATCCAGTTGGTATAGAGTCCGTGCTTGCCGCGAGCGAGGAAGTTGGCGCGATGATATCTTGAATTGAGTTCCAAGTGTTCATGCTTGATGGTTAATGCGATTTCAGATTGGAACTCTGCTTCGGCGTCTATGACGCGCGACGGGTCGTAGATGCGGAACCCGACGCTCGGTCCTTGGTTTTGTGCCGCCGGCATCACGACCCATGGCAGACCAGATAATCTGAAGCGAAAATAATTGGCATTCTGCAACGAGTTTGCGATAAGGCGGCAATAGCCGTCCACGCCTAAATGCATTAACGCTGAGGCGGCACCAAACATACCTGCCGCACCGCGGGAACATTCTATGGTTGCGTGGAGGTGACTTTGGCCTTCGACATCACGATCGAAGTAACTGAAATTTTCTGGGTCGTGCTCCATGGCCTTGAGATCGGCGCTGTCACGAATCATGACCAAACTTGAAGTGTAGGGCACATAGCCCCATTTCTGGAAATCGACGGTGAAGGAGTCGGCATAACGTAGCTCTTGAAATGCATCCACATGCCTGCGCAGCGACGGCAACGCAGCGGCATTGATACACAACGGATTCTGGTCAAAATCATAGTCAAGAAAGAATATAAGTGGCCAGCCCACCGCCGAATCAACGTGGATATGTGGCTTTACCACCACATCGAACTCATTACACAACCTGTCACGCAATTCCATAACCGGCAGCACACGATCGACGCCAAATGTATCGGTGGTGCCCATGGTGAGCATGATGGTCGGCACAACGCAACCGAGCTGGAAACAAGACCGCAGTTGGCGCTCCAGATCGACAATATCTAAATCATTACTTGGCCGTACCCGAACACGGATCACTTTGCGCCGTAAATTCACTCCCAATAAGGATAAATTCGTGATGTTGGAATAGTGCCCACCCTGTGAATTGATAATGCGGTAATCTTGTCCATGTTCGAGCCCATATTCACGTGCCAATGGCAAACTCTTACGAATACCCAACAAATACCCATACAAATTACAGAAGGTCCCGCCTTGCGTAAAAATGCCAGTCGCCCGGGCTGGATTGTATCCGGCTAATTTCGCGATTTGACGAACCACCATGGCTTCTAATTCTTCTGCGAAGCCCGCGTACTCACTGTAAACCAAATTCGCATTTGCTACCGTCCCTAAAATGCTGCCCATCAACGCAGGATCGCTCGGCGTCGTAATCACGTTTTCGACACTGGCCGGATCTTCCCAATTTTTGCTCAACGTTGCCGCAAATTGTAATAACGGATGAACGCCACCTGGGCTATTGGTATGACGGGGAATATCACTGAGAGCGCGTAACTGCGCGAGCAACTCCACACCCTCAGGATACGCATCTAAACGTTGCTGCGGCGGCACGAACGACTTCCGGCGCCCTTCCACTAAACGGTTCAGAGTAGGATCTCGGTACATTGGCCACATATTGGCATCACGTAGAAAATGCTGCCGCAGCAAACCCTGCATCTGCTCAGAAAATTCCGGCTGCAATCGGTAATCGTCGATGGTGGTCATATCAGTGATCATATGAGCTTAGGTAAATCGAAACCCATTTTCAACCCTTATATAGCCAACTAGTGACTGGCAGCACAGTCCAAAATTCGTACTGGTTTAGATTTACAATTCAGATTGTCAAACGAATGGATATCCAATGTCACAATACCAAAGCCGACCCCTACTGAACTCTGTACCCGTCGCATCCGAACCCAAAGATTGGGTGAGCTTTTGGTCGGCCCGTTTACGAGCGGAAATAGCAGCCAGAAATTATTCCAAGGAAACATTTAAAAATTATGATAATGCCGTGAGGGGCTATATTAAGGTGCATCCCGGTTCTCCCCACCTATGGAAAATCTCCGAGTTGCGGGCTTTTCTCATATCTTTAAAGCAAGACAGAGGCTTGAATGCCGCTACAGTCAATCTGTATCGAGATGGTCTATCTTTTTTCTGCCAGAATGTTGTCAAATCCTCCCTTCGATTTGATTCCATTCCCCGCCTAAAAGAAAACGTAAAATTACCGGTGGTATTGGATGCAAATAGCATTGGAAAAGTTATTGGGGAAATCAAAAACCCAAAACACAAATTAGCCCTTTCCCTGGCCTATGGATCTGGACTAAGAGTTAGCGAACTGGCTGCATTAAAAATCTGCGATATTGATTTCAATCGAAGGGTTATCAAAATCCGGAATGGAAAAGGCGGAAAAGATAGGGTAGTCCTATTTCCGGAAATTTTGCGAAAGCCCATTAAAGACTACCTCGACCACTTTGGGCCAAAAACCTTTGTCTTTGAATCTCCGCTATCGGGTAAAGCTTTAACAAGACGCACATTTCAGCTGGTATTCGAAAACGCCTGTAAAAAAGCCGGAATGGTCAAATTCGGTGGTATCCATAGCCTCCGCCATTCTTTTGCGACTCACCTTTTAGAAAATGGAACTGATTTAAAGTTTATCCAGGCCTTATTAGGTCATAGCAGTTCAAAAACTACAGAACGGTATACCCATGTTGCGGCCCACAATGTGGTGAAGATTGTCAGTCCGTTGGACAGGCTGGGCGGGTACAACAGGGAGTAAGTGGCTATAGTTCCGGAGTAACGGCCCAAGCGCGGCAGGATGAACCGATTGCTACACGGCACTTTTATACTGGGGGTCAATTTTGCCCGGCATGTTTAGGTTCTCTTTTATTTTTTCGGCCAACATCATCTTCATGAACGACTGATAAGGAATGTCATTCTTGTTTGCCACCAGCTTTATATCACTGAGCAAGCCCGTGGGTAAGCGCAAGGAAATGACCTCTGTCGATGGCTTAAGATTGGACAAGGTTACCTTCTTGACCTTTTTCGGATCCAAATAATCCAACGGGCTTTCCTTGGACCAAAACGCTCTTTCTTCGTCCTCGTTCTTAAATTTCGGAATTTTTTTCTTATTGGTTTTCATAAAACTGTCTCTCCTTCCTATTCATATCCCTTGCTGAAATGACCCGAATCCGATTCTTCCTCAAACAAAACACAATGAGCAGCGTCCTATCGAGATCGGTTTTCCCAAATGCGTAATACCTCGATTCGGAGTCCGAGTGCTTTTCGTCAGCAAGGATAACCAAAGGTTGATTGAAAAATACCATTTCACATTCTGCTGATTTTACCTTATGACCCAACCAATTCTTATCGCGGTTCCCCGCGTCCCAATCAAATCCTTCGGCTAGGCCTAGCTCATCCATATGTATATTATAGGCATATACATTTATGCCAGCAATCCCTTTATTGCGCTTTTGGGCTTTATTTTGCCTGTTTGTTTCGCGTTAATAGCCATTCAGGGAGTAGGAGGAACAGATATTGGCTCCCCACCTTTGAATTAGCCATTCGCTTCGGGCGAAGATTCGGGGGTGTTTTCAGGTTATCGAAGGGTTCGCGCTAGCCACCACCCCAGCCACCTGTGCGAAGCGACCTTCACACAAGGGGTAGTTATGCAAAAGATTACCTCAAGTGTTGCAGGCCAAACGTAAACGTTCGTCCTGCAATTTTTTGAAATGAATTTTTTGAGGGGTAGGAAGATAAGCAAA
>JAYUHW010000244.1:0-14861 GCA_043766615.1 Fibrobacteria bacterium
CGTGTATTGGATAAAAGTGCGCATCGAAGGGAAAATGATGACCAAACGAATTGCTATTTAATCAGGGCTTTTCCAGCTTCGGGATCCCGCTCAACAGCCTTGCGATACGCAGCAATGGAGGCAGGGAGGGGATCCATATTAGCGTTATTAGAGTCACCGGTGTTTTAAATGGGTGGACGGCCACTTTTTTCGCATTTTATCGCTTTTCTCCTTCTGCCAGGAAAAATGGGTCTAGCGCAGGATATTTCCATGATTTGAGATATAAAACCTTACCAGCCAATACCTTACGATTTACCAATTTGGATAAGAAGTACTAAATTGAGTTAAAAATAATTCGTTAAGGTGTATATACCCCCCAGGCCCATCCGAGATGTACAATAGTGATAGGGTAATAACCCGTTCTAGAGTGCTGGTTTTGGGGTGTATTTTCTTTTATGACACTTTGTCAGGAGGGTGAGGCGGGCTTGGGGCTTAAGGTTCGTTGGGGCATGCGAGGATTTACGGCATTGGAGATCATGGTAGCCTTAGTGGTTATTTCCATATTGTCGGCGGCTTCCGTGCCGCCCATAATGGCGTTGTTGCAAAAAATAAAATTGCAGAACTCTGCTGATGGCATCAAGCATTTGATCTTGAATGCCCGTATGCGCGCTGTTTCCAATGCCTACAAACATTGCGGTGTGGTTTTCAGATCCCATGCCTCTGCCACCGTTGACGACTCCGTTTTCGCATTTTTGGAATCCAACCCTCCGGATTACATTTATACTGCCGGTCAAGATTCTCTGTATGGCAAGCCGTTTGTGATTGAAAAGAAATACCAGCTTGCCTTGACTATTCCAACCGGAGACTCCGCAATCGTGTTTCGTGGAGACGGTTCGGCGAATGTAAGTGTTAAGTTGGTAGTGACCTTGAAAAATTTTGTGGACACGGTCAAGGTCTTGGCAAGCACGGGAAAGGTTAAGTTGGTGACACGATGATGGGCATAAACAATAGGTCTTTCCACGGAATCCGCGAGCGGGGCTGGTCTTTGATTGAAGTAATAGCGGCCATAGTTGTCATCGGCATTGGCGTAACCCTGTTCACCAAAGTGCAAAAGATGGCCAGTCAGCAAAGCAGCACCAATTCCAAAATGCTCATGGCTGGAAAACTGATCGAAAAATATTTGGAAGACACGCGCATTAATATCGCCGAGAACTCTATAGCAAATTGGCCCCCCGCAAACCAAACCATTTCTCCAGTCGCACCGGATTACATCACCTTGGTCAGCACCATCAGCGACGCCTTGTCCCCCATTGACGGCATTCTGGTTGTAAATGTCAAGCGCGTGGATATCAAAGCCTCGTGGAACAAGCCCTATCTCGATTCCCTGAAAATCACCACCTATGTTGCCAAGCAATTTTAAACGAAATTCAAATAGGCTCGGGAGCCATGGGGAAAGATCGGGTCAGACCGGATTCTCCATGATGGAGCTTTTGGTGACCATGGTTGTCGCCACCATCTTGGGTGTCACCATAGTCCGTTTCTATAAAGATTCCTATCACACCTACAGCATGCAGGAGCAAATAGCGGATCGCAATCAGAATGCACATTATGTGCTCAGCAAATTGATTGAAGTCTTGCAGCAAGCCGGTTCCGCATTGCCGGATACCGGTTGGAATGTGATTACCGTTGCTCCAGGCGTAATCACTATCGGCATCAACCCACGTGGTGCGGAACAGTTCAATGGCGAAGATACACCCTCGGGGCCATACATCGCAGTGGGTAATGCTGCCCAATTCAAGAATTCAAGCAATTCTCTCATCAACACCACCCATGTGCTCATCGACTATGAATTGGCCAGCAAAGCTACCGATACGGTTGCCATCGATATTTCATATAACTCGGGAGGTTTTCTCGCAGGCATTAAGGACAATCCAACCGGTATGGACAGTGTAAAACTGAAGTCGGATGTGGATCTCGACGTGGGAGATAAAATTTACGGTTATCGTGAAGACCAGTATGTGCTATCCAGCGGTGATTTAATTATCCGGCCTAATGGCGATCCCACTTTGGATATGGTGCTGGCAGAAAACATTGATTCCATTGGCTTTACCTTTAAGACCCCGCTTGGAGTCACGACCACCAATTGGAAAACGATGAAATCGGTTAGCATAGTTGTGCGGGCCCGGACAGAAAGAGTCGATTCTCATTTGCCGCCTCCCGGCTACCATATAATCAGTTTGCCTATGAACATTTTACTACGAAACAAAGTTTGAGGAATCATTGAATCTAAGGAAATTACCATTGCTATCACGTACAGCTTATTCCTCCACAAATTCTCGCGGCTTCGTTCTGGTCTTTACCATTCTCCTCATCCTTGGGGTTACGGCCATTTCCGTGGGTACCATTTTCAACGGGAAAATGGACCATAAGTCGGCGCTGAATTATAAACATCGCTTTGAAACTTTTTCTGCCTCTGATGGCCTGATGACGCTACTCGCGCAGGAACTGATCAACGGCAATGCATCCAAATATGTGGACTCGAATCGAACGGGAGAAATCATTGGCAAAAAGTGGAAGGGAATAAACGGAACAACCATTAAAGCATTTAAGTCGGCGATTCTCTATCGATCCAAGCCGGACAGCATTTTGACTTCCTATTTCCTGGGTTCCATACTTGAACAGGACAATTATGGATTAAAGTGGACGGGCTGGATTCTTCCCCCCATTACCGGCATGTACACTTTTTACACCAGGTCCAATGAGGCTTCGGCTTTTTACCTGAGTACCGACAACAAAATCAGCAATCTTTCCACTACTCCTGTCTGCTTCCTGGATGCCAGTATTGACCGATGGCCCGAATCAGGGAGCGGGGTGTCTAAACCCATTCCCTTGGTCGCGGGCAGGCGGTACTATTTCCAGTATTATCAAACGGAAGGCGAGGGTTTTGATATCGGCATGGTGGGTTGGAGTGGCCCGGAAAACTTCAATGAAAGACCCATTTCCGGCGCTTTCTTGAGTAAGTTTCCAACCGACACCGCTTCAACAGCAACCCAAATGGTGGGTACCTTGCCGGTTCAATTTCAAGTTTTGGCGGCAGGCCAAGATCAATACCAGATCTTTACGGAAGCCAGTGAAACCCATCCAGGCGATCTTGCCGACACAGTTTTTCGTACCCCATTGCACCAATCCCTTTCCTTTCAAGGTAAGGCAGAAGCGCCAGAGACGAAGATTTCGATGCCTGTCATTCATTATGATTACAAGGCGGACGGCACCAACCCAGATTTTAACACCGATCCGGGACTGAATATTGGGATTCGCCCGGGAATGGTGAAAAACACCCTTAGCACGTATGTTGCGACCGATGCAGATTATTTTGGAAGGACAAAAATACCCAAGCCCAGCTTCAATAAAAACGATTGGACCGTGTCCTGTGGACTGGATATGTGGTTTAGGGATTCGGCGCCTGTTCACAATGTGTATATCTACGACGATAGGTTCACGGGATGCCAAACCACCCGGTTCGATCCGGTAGGCGAGGCCTATAAAAACGAGAACTACCGTGACTCCCTGTCTTTCACTTTGGATCTCAATCAAGGTCCGGACACTTATGTTTTTAGCCGAACCGGTATAGCGGGTGAACCAGAATATTTTCCGTTGGACACTATTCGGGGTGTCTTTACCGAAGATCCGGCGGGCTCAGGCCATAATTTTTCGTTTTGCACGGAACTGCACACCAGCTTTAAACACCAAAGCGGGCTCTCTTTCAACTTTGTCGGTGATGATGATGTCTTTGTTTTCATCGGTGGAAACCTGGTCATTGACTTGGGAGGCATACACCCGGCCGGTGAAGCTTTTGTAAACCTGGATAATTTAAAATTCCTTAAATACGGCGATACTTATGATTTTGACTTCTACCAATGTGAGAGACATGAAGATCATTCCAGTTCCCGCATAGTCACCAATTTGTATCACGCCCCTCCTAAAGGAAAACCTGTGACCAGTTGGACCAGGGATTACGGGGGATTGGATTAGGATGTGCAGACCGTAAGCATTTGTTGTTCAAAACAATGATCTCGAAGGAGGATTGATGAGCCAGAAATCTCTTATCCAACCGAGTTTTAACACCAAGCTGCCCAATTCCCAAGGCTTTGTCCTTGCCTTTACCATCATTCTTATCCTGGGGGTTACGGCCATTTCCGTCGGCACCCTGTACAATGGGAAAATGGGCCGTATGTCCGCGCTCAATTACCGGCATCGTTTTGAAACCTTTAGTGCCTCGGATGGTCTCATGACCTTGCTAGCCCAGGAACTGATCAACGGCAATGCAAATAAGTATGTGGACACGACCCGCACGGGAAAAATAATAGGCAAACAATGGAACGGCATCGGTGGTACAAGTATCAATGCACTCAAGTCCGCCATGCTCAGTAGTCCCAATCCAAGTAAAGTGGATACATCCGATTACCTTGGATTCCTTCTTCATGAGGACAATTATGGCATCCAGTGGACGGGATGGATCATTCCACCCATTTCGGGTGTGTATACCTTTTTTACGCGGTCGGATTACGCTTCCGCCTTTTATTTGAGTACGGATGCAAAACCAGAGAACCTGCCAACCACGCCTACATGTTTCTTAGATAAACCTTCGATTACTTGGCCAGACGCGGGTACGGGGGTTTCCAAATCCATTCCCCTTGTCGCGGGACAACGGTATTATTTCGAATTCTATCATACGGAAGATGTGGGGGCCGATGTTAGCATGGTGGGTTGGAATGGACCGGAATTTTTTAATGAACGGCCCATTTCCGGACCTTATTTAAGCAAGTATGGAGCGGAAGCCGTTTATCCGGGAAAAATAACGGTGGGAACCGTTCCCGTACATTATGCCGTGGCCGGCTCCGGGCAGGATCAATACCAGATTTTCACCGAAGCTATTGACACCAAGGCCGGCAACCCAACGGACACGGCCTTTCGAGCGCCTTTGCACCAAATGCTTTCCATGAAGGGCAGTCCTTCTGCATTGCCGGATACGCTTTGGGTTAGGGTGATCCATTATGATTATACCAATGATAAGACCAATCCGGAATTTTGGGGGGACTGGCAAGGCGGTGTAAATATGTTGTGCTGCAATCCTATTCCCGGCATGGTCCAGAGTACCCTTACGGACTACGTTTCCAGGGATGCCGATTATTTCGGCCGGTCGAGAATACCAAAGCCCACTCACGGTGCCGACATAGACGGAGCCCTCAATTGCGGGGTCAACATGTGGTTTAAGGATTCAGTACCCGTTAGCAATGTTTACGATTATGCTCCTTTTACAGGCTGTGCCAATACGCATGTTGACGCGGTAACCGACAGGTGGAAAAACGTGAAGTACAAGGATTCCCTGCCTTTCATTCTCGATCCAACCCAAGGTCCTGAGACGTATGTTTTCAGCCGTAAAGGGGACCTCGTCGAACCAGGCTATTTTCCGTTGGATACCATTAAGGGGGCCCGTGTTGATGACCCTGTAGGAGGAGTTGGAGGAGTTAAACATAATTTTTCCTTCTGTACCGAATTGCATACCACCTTCAAATATCAGTCCGGCCTCAAATTCGATTTTTGGGGCGATGACGATGTGTGGGTGTTTATCAATCGTCACTTGGTCATTGATTTAGGTGGAGTGCATGAATCCGCTTCAGCATATGTGGATCTTGATGCAATGACGGGCCTCACTTATGGACAGAAATATGATTTTGATTTGTTCCAATGTGAGCGGTGCCCAGCCGCGTCCGTGAGTCGCATGGTCACAAATATTGCTCGTCCAAAAGTTCAAGGAAAGCCGGTTGCCAGTTGGAAACGCGATTATGGCGGACTAGATTGATTTCAACGCGTTGACCTGCGGCTGAAAATGGGGTTACCACCCCGCTCCCGCAGGTAATTTTGTTAAATTTCACCGCCCCTTCCTCTGGTGGATGACACGGTGACCCTATTCCGAAACCTGGATAAAAGCCAAAGTTTTCCTGAGATGGAAGAGCGCATTCTCAAGCTTTGGACCAAGGACCAAAGCTTCAAAAAAAGCGTGGATTCCCGCCCCTCTGCCAAAACTTTTACATTTAACGATGGTCCGCCTTTTGCCACGGGGCTTCCCCATTACGGCCATCTCTTGGCCGGAACCATCAAGGATATTGTTCCCCGGTACTGGACCATGAAGGGTTACCGCGTTGAGCGGCGGTTTGGCTGGGATTGCCACGGCCTGCCTATCGAAAATTTGATTCAAGACAAGTTGAATCTTAAAACGGTCCGGGACATCCATGCCTTTGGCGTGGACAATTTCAACCAGGCCTGCCGCGACAGTGTGCTCACCTATACCACCGAGTGGCGCAAGACCGTGGGCCGCATGGGCCGCTGGGTAGATTTTGACAATGAATACAAAACCATGGACCTGTCCTTTATGGAATCGGTATGGTGGGTCTTCAAGCAATGTTTTGACAAGGGGCTCATCTATCAAGGGTATCGTATACAGCCCTACAGCCCGGCCTTGGCCACGTCCCTTTCAAACTTTGAGGTCAATCAGGGCTATCGGGATCGTCAAGATCCTTCCGTAACCTTGACGTTTCCTCTGGAGTCCGGCGAAAGTTTTCTGGTTTGGACCACTACGCCCTGGACCTTGCCCAGCAATATGGCCCTGGCCATCCATCCCGATCTCGACTATGAACTGGTGGAACTGGACGGGAAAAAATATTGGATCGCTGCCGCTCGTCGAGAAGGATATTTTAAAGGCCAGCCTGTAAATATTCTGGACACCCGACAAGGCAAATCCTTCGCCGGGCGTCGTTACAAACCGCTTTTTGAGTATATGCCTTACATGACTGAAAAGCAGTACACGATTCTTCTGGCAGATTTCGTCAGTGCCGAGGATGGCACCGGTGTTGTGCATATCGCTCCTTCATTTGGAGAAGACGATTTTCAACTTGGCCAAAGGGAAGGCTTAGGGCTCTTTGATCCGCTCGATGCCGAGGGCCGGTTTACCAACCTGGTACCTGAGTGGGAAGGCATCGGCGCCAAAGAT
Organism: Fibrobacteria bacterium; assembly: GCA_043766615.1. Lineage (GTDB taxonomy): Bacteria > Fibrobacterota > Fibrobacteria > UBA11236 > UBA11236 > Chersky-265. Next base: position 7,031 of record JAYUHW010000244.1, read on the forward strand.
GCCGACAAGTCCATTTTGCAAAAGCTCAAGGCGGATGGGCGCGTATTCAAGCATGAAACGTTCGTACACAGTTACCCGCATTGTTGGCGCACGGACGTGCCCTTGCTGTACCGGGCCCAGAAGAATTGGTTCCTCAGTTTGGAAAAAGAAATCACGGACGCAGACGGTGTGACCAAGACACTTAAGCAATGGATGATCGACTGTAACAGCCAAGTCAACTGGGTTCCCGAGCATATCAAAACTGGCCGCTTTGGAAAATGGTTGGACGGGGCTAGAGATTGGAATCTTTCCCGCAATCGGTTTTGGGGCACATGCATTCCGGTTTGGATCGCCCAGGATGGTGACATGCTTTGCATTGGCAGTGTGCAGGAGCTGGAAGCGTTGACGGGTGAAAAAGTTGAGGATTTGCATAAGCATGTCGTTGACAAGCTCGTCATTAGGACCCTTGATAAAAAAACCCGCGATCCTGCCGGTAAGGAATATTTTCGCACACCGGAAGTTTTGGACTGCTGGTTCGAGTCTGGATCCATGCCCTACGCCCAGCCGCATTACCCGTTTGAAAACCGGGAATGGTTCCAAAATAATTTCCCTGCTGATTTTATCGCCGAAGGACTCGATCAAACGCGCGGCTGGTTCTACACCCTGACTGTTTTGGGTGCGGCCCTTTTTCAAAAGCCCGCTTTCAAAAACGTGATAGTCAACGGAATCATTCTCGCCGAAGACGGCCAGAAAATGTCCAAACGATTGCAGAACTATCCCAATCCCAATGAGCTCATCGACCGCACTTGCGCGGATGCTATCCGTCTGTTCATGATCGACTCGGCGGCTGTCAAAGCGGAGGAGCTCAAGTTCAGCGAACTCGGTGTTAAGAACATCATGCGGGCTGTACTTTTACCGCTATGGAATTCCCTTTCCTTGTTTGTGACGTATGCCAACGCCGATTCCGGCAAGGGCCAGCTCGCTTGGCGGCCGGGCGAGGATCTTCATTCGAAAAACGAACTCGACCGTTGGATTTTGTCGGACCTCCAGGAATTGTTGGCCAAGGTTCAAACGGAAATGGACGCCTATCGCCTCTATAATGTGGTGCCCGCCGTACTTGCTTTCATCGACGATCTCACCAACTGGTACATCCGGCGTTCGCGCCGTCGCTTTTGGAAGAGTGAAAACGATCAAGACAAGAATTATGCTTACGCAACTCTGTACCGGGTATTGGTCGAATTCTCCAAGGTCCTGGCTCCGTTCTTGCCCTTCTTGGCCGAGGAGTTGTATCAAATTCTGGTCCGTGAACCAAGCGCATCCTCCGCTCCTATTTCCGTACACCTGTGCCTGTTCCCACAGTTTGACTCCGCCCAACACGACCCAGCTCTCAATGCCAAAATGGTACGCGTGCGGGAAGCGGTGAATTTGGGCCGGTCGCTACGCTCGCTCCACAATATCAAAAATCGCCAACCCTTGCGAAAACTGATTGTGGTGGCTCGCAATGAAGCGCAAAGACAGGAATTCCTGGCCATGGAAGATTTGATTCGAGAAGAGCTGAACATCAAAACCGTGGACGTCTCGCTGGATGAATCCACTTTGGTGACGTATGCCGCCAAAGCCAATTTCAAAAGCTTGGGCAAACGCTTGGGAAAAAACATGAAGACGGTAGCGGAAAAAGTTGCACTTCTATCCCATCAAGAGATAAAATCTCTCCTTTCAGGCCAATCCATAAGTTTGGCAGAGGGTGAAATAGTGGCGGAAGATATCTTAGTCATCCGTGAGGTTAAGCCAGGATTGGTGGTGGAAGCCAGTGCGGACTTGACCGTAGCTTTGGATACCCGTATCGACCAGGAACTGCGACTGGAAATGCTGGCCCGAGAATGCGTCAGCAAAATTCAAAATTTACGTAAGGATTCCGGGCTGGAAGTCACCGATCCGATAGAGGTTTTTGTCAAAACCGATTCCGCCCTATTTCGTGAGGCGGTTGAAACGCACCTTTCCTATATTTCTACTGAGGTTTTGGCCGGTATTCTGGGTTTTTCGGAATCAGTGGCGAAAAATGATGGAAACTCCTTGGATATTAACGGTGAAACCGTTTTATTTTCAGTTGTGAAAAAAGTTTAGGCTGAAAGGATCGCCTGCTATGAAAAAGACTTCCAGTAAGGACATTTCATCCAAGGCTACTGTTGCCAAAGCCACAGCCGCCAAAGCATCTGCGGGCAAGCCGATCAGCAGTAAAACTCCGGCAAGCAAAGCTCCAGCAACCAAAGCTCCAGTCGGCAAAGCCCCATTGGCCAAAAGCCCGATAAGCAAGCCGACAGTGAATAAAGCGTTGGCGAGCAAGGCCCCGCCCGCTAAAGTCCCGGCGACTAAAGCCGCGACTACCAATACCCCGGTGGCCAAATCTCCAGCAACCAAAGCTCAAGTGAGCAATACAACTCTCAAAAAGGATACCGTGAACAAGGATACCGAGAATAAAGCCCCGATAAGCAATGCGCCGATAAGCAAGCCAGTCGTTAAGGATGAGGCCCCCGCAGCTCCTGCTGGTCCCAAGGCTCGAATGTTGAAACCCGAATTGAAGTTTTTTGAAAATTTACTGAATGAAAAAAAAGAGACCCTGCTTCAGGAGCTTGGATATTTGGAAGACAATACCATGCGGCTGTCTTCTAAGGAAGGCGCCGGGGATTTGTCCAGCCACGCTTACCATTTGGCCGACCATGCAACTGAAACTCAGGATCGGGAACAGGCTTTTCACATGGCCAGCCGGGAAGGCAAATTCCTGTACTATATCGAAGAAGCCTTGGACCGCGTCCGGAACGGAACCTTTGGTGTTTGCAAAAAATGCGGGAAACTGATTCCGAAACCGCGTCTGGAAGCAGTGCCAACCGCTAAAATGTGCATCGACTGCAAAACCGCTCAGGAACGCGCTTCCGAAGCCGTATCCGCAGGATAAGCCTATCTTCAAAACGTATTCTGTTTACTTTTTGACCCCGTCTGTACTATGATAGGGTTGAGGTAAACTGCTATGTCCAATGAACGAAGGGTGGCCGATCGCTGGCCCGTGGCCGTTACGGCACAAATCACTTTAGAGAGCGGTCAGGTTTTTAATTCGCACATTCTCAACGTCAATTTAGGCGGTTGTTTTCTGGAAGGCGGGTTTGGACTGAAGGAAGGGGATGTGATCCTGGTCCATAGTCAATACAACCCGATCTTAAACGGAATTTATTCTCAGATATTATGGGTGGTCGACGAGCCGGGCCTTACAGGCATCGGGGTTCGATTCCAGCCCATGGATGACACCCAAAAATTCGACCTCATTAAGTGGTTCAATCAAGTGGTAGGGCGGTAGCCCTAGCACCGTGGTAGGGCGGTAGCGCTAACCCCCCCCAGCGCTCCCGTTCATTTTAAACTATTGATCACTGTAGAATCCGCAAGCACCTTTTCCTGCCGAGTGGAAAGGTCCATCCAGATAATTTTGCGATGACCCTCGGTCACCGACTCGAAAAGCAATCCGTCGCGGTTCCCAAACAATTTAGGTACGGGGTTTTCTTCGCTTCTTGGGCTTGAGGCCATCTGTGTGACTTTGTTCAAGGTTAATGAATCAGGATTAAATACATTGATATCGGTTAGGTTGATGCCGGCGAAGTAGAAGACGCGCTTTCCATCCGCGGACCATGAGAAACCGCGCACATGGCTTCTTTCGGTGGCCGTTAGCATTTTTTTGTCGGCGAAATCCAATACGCGTAACTCCCCGGTAAGGTCCAGGGTCTTTGTCTGGCCAGTTAGCCGAGCCGTTGAATCGGCTTGAGGTGCCTTAGAATCGGTTTGAGTCGAGGCTTCCAGAAACGCAAGCTTATCACCTTGCGCATTCCACGCTGGCGAGCCTAAAATTTGACTTTTGCTGGCCACAGCCAAGGGCGATTCTAATTCAAGATTGGTAACCCACAAGGTACTGAGGTTGGATTGCCAGGAATTGAGTGCGAGTCGATCGCCGGTTTTAGTTACAGAAAATCCATCAACTCGTCCAAAGTGGCCCTGTGTCAAATTGCGCACTTCATGGTTCCAAGGGTCGATGCGATAGAGGTCACGTTTCCCTTCGAGTTCATACACAGCCAAAATGGCATTGTTATTCAATATCCAATGGATATCCAAGGCACGGCCTCCCATTCTGGTCAGTGTGTCCAGCTTGCCGGGAGTCGGTGCATAGGCGTAAATTTCCCTTGTCCCGGAACCCTCTTCGCCGATAAAGGCAACTTTGTTTTTTCCGTATCCCAAGGTAGGTTGCGCACAAGATTGACCCTCCGAAGGAATTCCGTACTCGCGACCCGTATGCATATCGTGCAGGAACAGCTTGCCCTGATCCACTGAATCGGCCGATTGGATATAGGCAAAAACCTGTGCGTGATAGTCGTCATCATTGCCTTCCAAGGTGAACTGATTGGGATCCACGGTAACGGGGGATAAAAATTTCTTTAGTTCGGGATCTTCCGGAATGGAGGCATCGAGTGGTAGGAGGAAGTGTCTGAAGGAGTGGATTTCCCCCAGGCTGTCCAGGAGGAAGGTCAGATCGCCCACATGGGTGCCGCCCCGTCCTGGTGAGCAGATTAAGGTATTGCCGACCTTCATGGGACTGCCAAACATCTGAGTTTCACCGGATAAGATGATGGCGTCAATATCGGGAACCTTGTCAGCCAATAGTCGGGCGCTTTGGAAGGTGCCATTGAATAAGACAATGAGAATGCGTTGCTGTTTGGGATCGCCCATGCTCCTACGTACCATGTCTGCTACTGCCTCGAGCGTTTTGCCTTTGAGTGGGTCTCCTTTAATATTCGCCGGATCCATACCTCCAAGTACCCGTATTTCTCCCCCGAGTTTCAATTTCAGAATTTTTTCGGAAGTCAAACGATCCAAGCCTTCGCTCAATGGCTTCTGGCTGGAAAGCAGCGGCAATCGGCTATCCCAGCGGTCTCGACCCATGGCGAGTTCTGCGGCGCCGATATTCACCACATCATACGGCATCTGCGCGTAAGCACCGTATAGGTAGTGTTCCTGGCCTACTGTTGCCTTGGCATCCGTTAAGTTGCCCGCATCCAGGAACAGGGATTTTCCAGGAGTCCCTTTAAGTTCCAGTAACTTGGTCTTCCGGCGTGCCAATCCTCCAATCGGCCGCCCGTTTTTCCATTCGGAAGACAAATGGCCATCGGTATTGGCTGTGTAATAAATGCTGATGGCGCTCCCATTGCCTCGGTTGATCTCGAATTGCAGTTTTTGCACCAAGGCTTGCGCTTTGAAATTGTATGGGTTGGCTGCAACGGCCGCCCGCGCCAGGTTCAACGCCTGGGTGTATTTGCCCTTTTGGTATTTGGCTTGGGAGGCCTCCATCAACACTTCGTCCTTAGGTCGGAACTTGGCCTTATGGGAGTAGTTCAAGGAAAAGGCATGGTACGCGCCTAGGGGTCCGAGGGCCTTGTAGCCATAATCCAAAGTGAGGTTGTCATACTTAATGCCAATACCCATGGCCAATCCGGCCCAAGTTCCCAGTTGCCTATCCTGCAAAGAACCATCATACCCCATTCGCAAAACCAAATATGGGATGGGACGCGCTTCGCCTCCTGCATAATAATGCGTCACCGCTTCATTGCCGTGTTGCAAGCCTACTTGTAAGGACCAGCGCGAGTCGAGCAAGGGCTTACCCAGTTCCACGCCCAGGCCTAATGGCAGAGGCTCCACAGGTGCCGTTCGCGTATCGTACTGGACGCCTTGCGAAAGATTTTTAAGCACCACTGCCAATCGGATATCGTGCATGAGTAGAAACAGGATACCCGCATTCATACCATACCCATAGGCCCGGGTTCCGTCCAAGGTACTGCGAATGAGATCCAGTCGTCCCCCGGTTAGAATGAGCCCATCCAGCAGTTCACGGCCGTAAGCCAGTCCAAAAGCCATATCGGAGGCTGTTGGCTTAGTCGGGTTTTCGTCAATATCGCGTGCGTCCTCGAATGCGGTGGTTGAAAGTATGTTGGCCGATCCGCCAAAACCGCCCCAATCTTGCGTCGGCCAGGCAAAAGCAATATTTTCGTGACGAAACTCACCGAGTATTTCTGCATGCGAAAAGGAATAATCGTAATCGCGAACCAGCCCAAGTCCGGCGGGGTTTCCTTGGACCATGGTGGCCTCTTCATCCGTAGTCAGGGTCGCCGCTGCCAGGCCGATGCTGCGCGCTGAGGTAGGCAGCTTTAGGAAGCCGAAAACTGGGACGCCCGTGCCGCTGCCATCGAAGGAAAAAACTCCGTCGAGGTTGAGTCCGGCGGTGGAAGTCAACGGGGTTGCCGCTAGAAACACCGACAGTCCTGCCAATATGCCTAGGCGGAACATGTGTCGCTTTCCCGGTAGAAGGCTAGTGCTTCCACAAATCCGGGAGAGCCCGGTCCGTCCACATATCTTTGATCTTGTCTATCCATTTCTCAACCAGCACGGTAGTCACACTCGGATCGTCCTTGGATAGTTTCTCAAGCTCGGCGCGTCTTTTATCAAGAACACCCATAAAGGCCTGACACTGCACCTCCTCTCCAAGCCGCAAATACAAAGCGCAAATGATGTAGAGCATTTGGTATTCCAATTCCGGGGTTTTGGCTTCGCTCTTGAAACTTTTACCCAAATAATTGGAGGCCTCCTTCAGAACGGTTTCATCGTCCTTACCCGAATCCCTTAGGAGCAGGGCTATTTTAAGCGTATACATGCCCGCCTTGTACCAAGCCAGGGGCGTTTCCAATGAGGCTTCGACCAGTGCGCGTTGGATAGCCATGCGATAGCTCGCGATGCCGGCTTCTACATTGCGCGGATGTTTGAAAAACGCTGCGAAATCAGTTTGCCCCTCGATAAGCGATTTGCGATCCTCAACCTTCTTCCGGAGTTCTTCGAGCACAAAGGGACCAATTTGACTTTTGTTCTCTGTGCGGGCTTGAACGGAAAAAGTAACGAAGTCTTTTTTATCCGGGGAAGCGAATAGACATGTAGGACAAACTGTAACGGATATCAAACTAAAATTTACGGTTTTAAAGCCTTGGACACCCGCATACCGCGGTATCAGAAACTTATCCGGCGTAGTTGTAAGGCTCTTGGCCTTGAGTTCGTAACACACAATATCCGACTGATTGCAAATCGGACATTTGACCTTGATTTGGTAGGTGGGATCATCTGCCGCACCCATGCCGCCTTCAGAGGTTGCGGCCGCCGCGCCCTGTTTTATCTTGGCGACTAAGTTCATGTCCAATTTTGGGCCATAGGTCCTAAGGTAGCGCTGTACCAAGGTTTCATCCTTGAGCAACACCTCCAACTTTTTCCGTACCAGCTTGTCGTCAAAGCCCATTTTGAGTCCTTTACGCGAAGCGGGCCAGGCCCTGGAATAGCTAGATTTCCAAAGGGTGCAGTTTCCGCTGAGTGATGTCTTCCATTATCCCACACGGTTGCCGAAAATTCAATTTTGTTAGGATTTAGACCCTTTTTAGATCGAATATGGAAGCCTCAACGAGGCTTTGTTTGGCTTTCACCCGTTTATGGGACATTGAGCGGGCTCCATAAGGTGTCTATGCAGATCACCTTTGGCTTGTCCCCGGCCGGCAGGGCGTTTCGTCGCCACCCACCTACCATTCCCCTGGTCGTTATCGGGGCCTTAAAGGCCGGAGGTTCAGGTAAAACCAGTGTGACGCTGGCTTTGGCTCAGACTTTTTCGGAACGGGGGCTCAAGGTGGCCATTCTCGCGTATCGAATTGGAAAACGGGGAGCGGATAGATCAAGAACGAACCATTCGCAGTTCAGCAATCCGGATCCCGTTCTGAGCGAGGTGCAGTCG
>JAYUHW010000245.1:0-3099 GCA_043766615.1 Fibrobacteria bacterium
TTCCCCCGAAGTTACCTCGGTCCCACCCACCACCATGGTGCCCGGCCAGGCCGTAAATTACCAGGTCAAGGTTGTGGATGGCAGTGGCGTGCAAATTACTACGGGACTTACTTATACATTGTTAGTTAACCCGTTTTTCCTTTCCGTGAGCAGTACTGGAAAGGTTACAGGCATGCCTACTTTTGCGGTGGCAGGAACAACGCGTGCGGCCGAAGTGAAAATCACAAAAACCACAGCCCCCACGGCAGTATATTACGACTCTTGGCAAATTCGAGTGGAAAACACCAACGACCCGCCCACTTGGGGCGGCGACGGTAAATTGTTGGATCCTAAAAACGGTCTTACCTATCCAACCACCGCACCCATCCTATTCCGCGTCGGATACAGCAATGATCTTAATGACGACACCCTCTCCTTTGTCTACCGAATTTTTGGACCCGGATACGATACCACTTTCATTCGTAAATCCGGTGTCATCAGCCGGAATGGGGCGCAAAAATGGGATACCACCAACATTCGGTTTGCGTTGAACTTGGCCGGTCGATTGACGCCAGGACAGACCTATTCCTGGTACGTAAAAGTTACGGATAAAAAGGATACAATGACTTCCGATACTTGGACGTTTAAAGCCCAGGATGGGGCCACGCCTGTTCAAAGTTTTTCCGGATTGCCAATACGATATGCACTTGGCCAAGCGAAGTTCAATCCGTACAGTCGGACTTTTACCATTCCCTTCGCTTTGCCAAAAGGCAGCCAAGTTAGTTTGAAACTTTATGATGGACTTGGAAATCAAGCCGGGGTGCTTTCCAAAGGTTATCGGAAAGCAGGATATTATGGCCTAAGCTTTGATGCCAGTCCCTATCGCGGTCAGCTCTATTTCTATAAGCTGGAAGCGGACGGGTTTTCAGCAGTCCGGAAAATGGTCCTGATCCGATAGCTTTGATTCCCGGAACCTTGTTCCATGAGGTAAACGCCTTTCGGAAACTTGTGTGACGGGATGCGGCCTTGTGGTGATTTCCCCGTCCAGACCGGTTTTCCTATCACATTGTAAATGGTCGTGGGTACGGCTTTGGACTGCATAAATGGAGCCTGCAATGCAAAAGGCCGCACCCATACCGTTCCTGGATGGCAGCCTGCAATATAAGTCGTATCCGATTTCGGATGGAGGTCTACGTACATTGAGGAAACACGCATTTCCTCAACTGCCGGCAGCTTTTGAAAAGAAACCAGTGGGTCAATCCATGTGACCAAAGAAAAGGGTGTTTTGATTATCGTGACCGTATCCGTCAATTTAAATCCATAATAAGCCTTTAGAGAATCGCCTGGTTTTAGGTAATGCTTGGCGATGGAAAGCGTATCGACTTTGATATCCACATAGAGCAACGGTGTCGTACCCTTGTTGTAATAGGTGGTGTCACCGGCATTATAAACATAGACTTGGACTTCTACGGTATCCCATTTTACGTTTTTCCCGCTAAGGAGTTTTGTGCCAATGGGGGAAACAGCAAGTTTCAGCGTGGCATAGGAAGATTCAAACAGTGCCGCGATAAAAGCGAACACCAAAATGGTTTTGGACATGGGAAACTTCATGGGGCCGCCTTGGGCAGATTGCCGCAATTTTTACCAGTGTATAAAGTATCATGAATGATCTTTTTGTGAAAATTATAAGTCTTGGCAATAGCATTATTACCGGTATTTGCCACCGGTTCTCCCGACACGCCTGCGGGATCGGCATAGCAAATGATCGAGAAAGCCTTCTTCTCTATAGACATTGGAATGTCATAGGAATAATTAACTCCAGAATTAAAAACTTGTAACGAATCTACGCCGCCGCGCGCCTTTAAAACGCCTTCAATACTGATATCAGCCGAAACCCATGAGGCCTGGGGTTTGGTGGCTCCGCCCTTGGGCGTAATGGTGAAAGATACGCTGACGGAATCCATGTCCGGATTGGAAACCGAGTCGATCATTTTTACAACCAAGCCAGATGGAACGACATCCACGGCGGCAAACCCGGCACCGCTGAGTATGGCCCCCATGGCCACTACAATTATGAGCTTAATCATGTTTCCCCCAATCATGAACGGAAACATAATAAAAACGGTTTGAATGCCTACAATTTCCATGCTGCTTTGCCCCAATGAAGCCCTAAATCTCGTGATTCGATGTCGTTGACAAGAACAGGGGAATGAGCAAGTGCACTGAAAATAAAATGGTGGTACGCTTTAATTCATGAAAACTTTTTTTGGAAATCCCATCACAATAGGCTCCAAACATGCCTCGGCGTAATCCGTTTCTTATCGGTGTATTCCTCATATCGTTGGCCGTACTATTGTTTCAGGTGGTGCAAACCCGCATTTTGTCGGTTATAGCATGGTACTATCTGGCCTTTTTTGCAATCAGTGTCGCGATGCTTGGCATGACGGCAGGCGCTGTTTGGGTGTATCTCAAGCGCGCTCAATTGTCTCCGGATAAACTGTCTACGTTGCTGGCGGATACCTCGCTACTTGCTGCGGTTTCGATGCCCGCCTCGGTCATGGTACAGTTTTGTTTAATAACCACTTTGGTTCCAGCCATTACTTCCCTTTTCGCATGGTCCTTTTTGATGACGGCGATGGCGCTACCTTATGTTTTTGCCGGCATCACACTTAGCCTAGCCCTGACTCGAAGCCCATTTCCCGTTAGCTTGGTTTACGGTGTCGATTTATTGGGCGCTGCCCTCGGTTGCGCAGCAGTGATCGGTGTTTTGAACATACTGGACGGACCATCGGCGATACTTCTCGCAGGCATGTTTGCAAGCATGGCGGCCTACACTTTTGCACTTGGAGCTACACCACCAGAAAAAGTTCTCTACGGACAACGCGGACGCTGGCGCCGCCCACTGTCGGTTACAATCTTTATGGCCATCTTGATTCCACTTAATGTCTGGAGTCCTTTCGGCTTCAAGCCGGTGATGGTCAAAGACAGCTTCGAATGGGGCTTTGGCTCGCGTACAGAGCGCTGGAACTCTTATTCCCGCATCCTCGCTTACCCGCCGGTACTCGCACCACCGTATTTGTGGGGCCCTTCTCCGCTACGCGACAGCACAATTTTTGTTCC
>JAYUHW010000246.1:0-21464 GCA_043766615.1 Fibrobacteria bacterium
ATCTAACTTGTAGCCCTTGACCTCTGGCACAGTGTCCGCGCTTGGCTTGCCTCTAACTGCATATTTTAGAATCGGAACAGCCTCTCCGTGAATATGGTAGAAGGGATACTTCTTCCTTAATATTTTCACTTCACTCTCAGCATCCTGCTTGTAGCCGTTCTCGCTGTGTTGCCACGTAACAGCTCCATCCTCTTTGCTCACCAAGTCCGGGACTTCAAAAATGATTTCTGGAACCCGCGTGAGCCACAGGTATTCATTATTCGCAAGAAGTTTATCCTTCGTATAATACTCGTGGTGTCCGTGTGGTTCAAGGTATGATCATTTAAATCTTTGGCTTGAATCGGCGCATCAAGAAGTCGTTCGACTGGCTTACTCTCAAAAAACTGAGGGGTCAGGTATAAACGGCGATTGGTGAAACAAAGGCCATTCAGTATCATGGCGACAACGGATTGACCGGGGCTGACGATACGCTTATCATGCACGCCCAGGCAGGCAACAATCTTTCGGCTATTCGCAAATCCTTGTAGACTGCTGCCACGAGGCCATGATGATCCATGGGTAATGTTTGGATCCCGTCATTTGCTACTTCCAGCATTTTAAGGCTCCAAATCTTTGCCTTTCGAGGATTACAAAATCGTATCCGTGGGAGGAAATTAAAATTGTAGGCTATGTAGGAGAAAAAATAATGGGATCCAAATGTGCACTAGGATCCATATGCGCACCATTTTTCAAAGGTAACTGATGTGCTACATCAAGACCTTGAGCTGAACGCAAATAATTATAACCTATTGATTTTTATGGAGGTGTAGAAACGTGCTTGGTAAGGGGACGGTGAGTTTGGCTAATTCGAAAAAATCATATCAGGCGTCCCTGGAATGTTGGTTAATGGATATGGTTGTCATTTGCAAGGACTCACTAGTCTCGTAAGTGGCCATGCTTGGCGGGTGCATTTAAAATAGAAAACCGCTGAATTTAGCATGATACCAGCAATAATTGTGCTACAGAGAAAGCCGCGGATATTTGGTTCGATTAGCATACTCTAGCGAAAATCTAGCGAAAATTAGTTAGCGGCGCAGCTATTTCCCCTTGTTTCTCACAGAGTAGACGGACTAAAGGGTATTTTTTCCTAAAACGCCGGCAAGAAGATTGAGGACACCTCATGGCATTTCTATTAGAACTCGATCCAAATCCAACCAAAATTAGGAAGCTATGAATGTCCACTAGTTTCTGGATTGGATTAGTATGAAGCTTGCTGATACTCCTTTCGGAAATAGGATTAATAAAGCCGAACCTAGGTCCAACTTACATTCTACAGAACCCAGAATTGACTGGGGTAGTTGAGTCTATAAAAATCCTGCCATTGGCTAAAACCCTGGTAATAGACTCACGGGAAAGGTAACACGTACACCTCTCATAGATAACTTCGGAGGCCGCTCCCAAACGGCTCGGAGCCCTGCGTCCGGACACAACTGTTTATCAGGACACCCTTTTGCAATTGCCTGAACAGTATATTCAACCCGATGGAAGCATTCTACCTGAGGACCCCCTGATTCCAATTCGGTTTTGTTTTACCGGCTGGGAACTGCTGCGGAAAGCAGAGTTCGAACCGGATCTTGGATTGCAGATAAGCCATCTGCACTTCACAGTGGAGGAAAAGCAACAGCAGGATGCTACCTCAAGCGCCTTGCTGGTTGGCGCCGGAGAAGCACTTGGCCTGGCCGTTGGAGAGCTACTGTTTCCCAAGCCAAAGGCACTGCACTTGTCGGGCACCTTCCTGATTTGGGATTACCGAACAGGCACGCCGGTGGCATACGGCTGGCTGGAAACCGCTTCGACTTTCAAATTTATGATGGAAAAATCGGACTGGAAAAATGTGATTTTTGATGCCGCGGAATCGATAATCAAAGACACTCCCTTGAAGGGAAGGAAATACCAGGAACGCCAGAATCAGAAAGTGCCGTTCAAGGGGAATCACACCCTCGGATACCAGTAAAAAATTTTCGCGTGCTTGATAAGGTTGTCTTGAAGGCCTGAAATAGCTGTTGCGCCTTTATGGAAAGTGGCCCAAATTGTAATTGGTATATTTTAATAATATTATTTTAAAATCCATTAATTATCCATTTAAAGCCATTTATTTCACTTTTTGTAATCTTTATTTATTATTTACTTTCCATTTTTAGAGTCAATGAGTATACTCTTTCTTGGAACCAGCGTTTCAAGTAATGCGCTACGCAAACACTTGGGAAGCCGAGTGTGGGGTGGATTTTTAAAGGACGGTCATGGACGTTTACCAATACGAGGATTTCCGCAAGTTCTTGGAAGAGTCTTTCGAGGAAAAACGCCGTGCCCCTCAGCCTACAGAAAAAGGCAAGTACACGCATCGCAAGCTTGCGGCGGATGCCGGTTTCACCAATCCCGGTTATTTCAATGATGTCGTAAAGGGCAAGCGAACACTCAGCGATTCTGCGGCCACAAAACTCATCGTCGTATTTGGACTCAAATCAACGGAGGCCGATTACTTTCGACTCCTGGTTGCCTATGGACAAAGTAAGCGCCCCGCCGAGCGCCAGGAATTGTACGAGCAAATGCTTTTCCGACGCAACCGCAGCAACTTTGTGCGGCTTAATCCTACCAACAGCAAATATTATCAAGACTACCACTATCCTTTGATCCGTTCTGCCATCCAAGTCTACGATTTCCGCGGCAACTATGAGGACTTGGCGCGCTTCATCCGGCCGGCGATTCCCGTGGCCCTCTTGAAAAAATGCGTGCGCGAACTTTGCGAATGGGAGTTGCTCAAACAGGACAAAGACGGACGATATCACCCCGCCTTCAAGAACCAAGAGCCGGCAGCTTCGATGGGAGACCTTGTGAAAAGACTCAATCGGGAATGGGTTGTGCAGGCTGCCGATGCCTTGTTTGCCTTTCCAAAAGAGGAACGGCATATTTCCTCCGGGCTGCTTACTGTAAGCGCAGAAACCTATGCGGAAATCCAGAAACGGATCGAAAAATTCCGAGAGGATGTATTCAATCTTGCCAAAAATGAAAACAAACCCGATCGGGTTATGCAATTCAACCTCCAGTATTTTCCTCGCACCCACGTCAAGGAGCAGAAGTAACATGCGTAGGATAATCACTTGGCCAATGGCTGTTTTGATGGGCGTGACATCAATTGGATTATTAACTGGTTGCTTTAAGCCGGATGAGCGGCGGGTAGGCGTAGATGATTTTCCCAATAGCATCAACGCCCAAGTCAGAACCTATCTCAGCGAAACCAAGCAGTCAGAGGACATCGGGCAGGTGCCATCCGTGGCTGACAGTATTTTGGGATTGCAAGCCTTTCACCTTGGCCCTAGCAGCAGTGCAGGTGCAGGGGCCCGGGCCCTGGCCAAAGCTTCAGCGGCCTTCCAAGCAACCCTGCCGGTATTTCAATTCCCGGCTTTGAATTTTGCGATCCAGTGCCAGGCCACCATTAAATTTGACACCACCATCATTACTCCACTGAAAACCACAGTCAACTCCACTACCCTATGCATCGATTCGGGCGCAGGAAAAGGAAGCATCATCCAGGCCAGCAGCGTATCCACATACGGCAGTGGCCGCGTGGATAGAGCAGACATTTCCGATGCGGATGGCGATGGCGTTGTGAATCCCTCGCCCACAGGAAAATCTAAAGCGCGATTTTTCCTGTCCACAGCCTTTAATGGCGTCGTTGAAAAAACCATCTTAGTTGTGGGCCCAGGACCGGATAACAGTTTTGATACGGAGCCGGACAATATCATTTACGAGGTCGCTTGGACAAAAATCCAACTCCTTGGTGCGGACACCTTGGCAACCGCCACTTATGAAGATGCGGATAATGACGGTTCGGTGATCGACAATCACAAGGCGTCACTTGTGGATCTGGTACTGTATGAAAAAGGACCGACAAAGGATCATCCCGATGCCGTATGGTCCAAGGCACGGCTACGGTTAAACATCATTTATGGTGCAGCTGTCAAGGAAACCAAGCGCGTTCACTTTGATTTAAAAACCGTGGATGGCCGAATTTCCAGTTCGGATCTATTAGGCTTGGACGGCAGCCCGGATTTCAATCTACAGTCCAAACTCAAGGCGCATTTTTTTATCATCGCTACAATGGCACAAGACACTTTAGATACCTTGGATATTGTCCTTTCCATGAATGTGGGTGGGGATCTCAACAACAAAAGCAACGATAGCGTCTATGCCATGGATATTCATTCCAAGAAGAAGCTTGGCGAGGAAAAATCAGCCCGGTTCATTTTCAATTCTGAATTTGCCATTCCCTCAGGTCAACAACCCCAAAGCGGCACACTAAACATGCATGTCGACTATACCGATCATTCGTCGGTGCAAGTCGAAGGCAAATTGTCACATACCGGAATGGACGTTACCGTTAAAACCCGAGACGAAAAACACCTGCACGTAATCTGGGATGCCTTGGGACGAGGTGTACTAATGGAAACGATTCCCTGAGGGCATGGAAGAAAGGTATTCGCTAACCTAAAAGTTATTTGGGTGGAATCAAACGCAAGTTGAGATCCACCAAACGATGGCATAACGTGCGAATCATTCCCTCAACCAAAGTCGGACGATATTTCATAATTCTTAGGAACTGCATTTGATCGATAACCTGTAATAGACAAGGCTCTGAAGCAGTAACTGTGGCTGTTCTTTTAAGGCCGGTAAAAAAACTCAGCTCCCCGAATACCTCCCCGGCCTTAACTGTAGCCAAGTCGACTCCACGCGAGGAAACCAAAGCGGTGCCGGAAATCATCTCGTAAATTTCCTGTGACTCTTCTTCTTCGTTGATGATCACGTCTCCACTTGCATACTGACGAATTTCCGGATGAACCTTTAGCTCATCGGCGATGTAAAGCGAACAGAGCAAATGCCCGATTCGCGTTTCCAAATTTTGATACCCCATCCAGTTGGCCAAGAGTATTCTATCCTCCGTCAAATGGTTGAGAAATTCACTTTCTGGCAGCACCTCAATTTCGGATCCGAATTCGCTGGTTATACGGATTCCATCCGATTCACCTAAACCGGGCGCTAGCAAAAAATCCCCAGTTGAATACATGCGGATGGTCTTTTCTCCATGTTGGCAGCGGAAAACGCCATTGATGATATAGATCAAAGAGGAAGGGGACACGGACAAGAGCTCGGATTCCTTCGTCAGCACTTGGATGCGTCCCTTACCACGGAAAGCTTTGACCAAGGCTTGAGCCAGCTGTTTGGCTTTCCTTTCCATCTCCTCCAAAAACGGAGGGGTGTCCATAAGCGTCAGCATGAAAGTTTTCCGTTACTCATTTTTTCCTAAGCTAAATCGGTTCCGGAGGTTTGGAATTAAAGGTTTCCTTGGGATCCCGGATTCTATTCAAATAATGCAAAGCCCTTTCCCGATTACCGCGGATCATGTACAAAGCGTAGATGTTTCCATATTCTGTTTCCTGATCCTGATGCGAAGTCAGGTATTCCGCCTGCGATTTACCGGATAGAAAAAGGTACTTCAGCTCCTCCTGACTGGGGTCGTGATCAAAGACCGTTTCCATGAAAACCCCCTTTTTATTATAGCCCTGCCCGGAATGCAGTTACAAGTCACCGTACCCCAAAAAGAACCCTGATTTCACAAATAATTGACCACCAATTGACACCGACGTTGGCCCAAGGGGATCTTGACATCCCATACTTCGGTGAGATAATTAATCGATTGACCTAAAGAGTGTTTTACCGCTTTGATATGCCCACCATTAGGGGAGTAAATATGTTGAATTTTTCATTCTCGCGGAGCCTTATTGGCTTTGTCCAGGCCCTTTTTTATTGCATCCTGACGTTGCTGATTTTTAGCAGCCCTGAAAGGGCTCTAGCCGCAGATACTCATCCGGAAAAACAATTACAAATCACGGTGGACAAAATTATTCATGGCACAGCCATTGGCATGGATAGCGCGGACTTTCTTGTCGACCTTGAAAACCACATTGCAAGGAATCCAGGTGAAGCATCCTGGCTTAAAGCCGCCGGCATCCTAAATTTTCAGACAGGCAGATTTGATCAAGCCCGACGTTTCTTATTAAAGCTTCCGCAACCCAATGAGGCAGACAACCGTCTCATTGCCATCAGTCTTTTCGAAATCAAGGAATACCGAAAGGCACTAAGTTACTTCCATAAAATAAAAGATGTGCGAAAAAACCGAGTGGATTGGGATAAATTCTGTCAAGCATTGTCTCTCGGCGGATCTAAAGCCGAGGCATTGAAGGAGTGGGAAGGGTATCGCAGTCGATACGTTGGAGTAGACGCTGGCAGTCCATATGATGGGTTGGAATTTTTGGCGGAATGTTACCGCAGGCCACCGCAAAAAGAAAAACTCCTTTCCGTGTTAGAACCGCTATTGAAGAAAAGCAAAGGTACAGTCGAAGAAGGAAAATATTTATTGGAAATCTCCACAATACTGGGAGAGTCCAATATTCGCGCCACGGAATTGCGATCAGAATATTTGAAACTCAATCCCCAGGATTTTGTTGCTGCGCGTGGTTTGGCCAACATGTACGAAAACCGTAAGGAAATTAAAAAAGCTCTGGAAATCTACCTGGAGGTGGCCGACAAATTTGCGCAAGATGAAAAATTCAATCGGCATTTGGCGGGACTCCTGGCCAAATCCGATAAGGAAAAAGCCATACTGTATTACGAGGTTTGCCGTACGCTGGCGCCAAGGGACTTTGAAATCACGCTGGAAATCGCACGCCTACAGGAAGAATTAAAACACCCTGAATTGGCTTTAGAGGCCTACCAAGCAGCTCTCGAAATCAACCCAACTCATGCCACGGCAAAGTCACGCATGTTGGTTTTGGTTTCAGAAAGCAAATCCTCAGGTCCGTGGCTAGAAGCGCTTGTGAATAATGAAAGAAAGAATTCCCAAGATCATGCCTTTCAATTTCAATTGGCAAAAATATTTCTCACGGCCAAGGATTCGGTAAACGCTTACAAATATTTGCAAAAAGCCATAAAAAATAAGCCCGATAACGAAGAATACACGCAACTACTGCCACGCCTGATTTCAACGGACGCACAAATTCTGAAAAACTTTTCCTTACTTCAGAAATTGGCCTTAGCTCCCAAATCGAGCCCGGAATTATTGGTCTTGGTAGGCAGAGGCTTTTCCCTCTATCACAACCAAGCCCGTGCCGCCGAAACATATGCCAAAGCGATGGACTTGAATCCCAAGCTATTAGAACACCACCGTCAGCCTATATTGGATTTGTTCGGAGCAAAAAATTACTCCGTCGCTGAAAATTTAGCGGAACTTTATCTAAAAACCGATTCTGAAGATGTGGATATTCGTCGCATACAGGTTACCTCCCTTTTTGAAACGAAAGCAAAACCCGCGAAAATCCGTGCCGCCATCCAGGCGCTAGTCACCTTGGAACCATATGACGACAAATGGTACTTACGGCTGGCTGAGTACGATTTAGCCGCCAAGGACACAGCCGGCGCCTTAAAACACGGGCATGCCTGGGTTAAAATGCATCCCGACGACAAGGCCGGGCTGCTCTTCCTAGAGCCATTGGCGGCCAAGTCCATGGACGGGGAAATGTATTTGAACCTTATGGACAATATGGAAAGACTCGAGCCTAAAAATCAAAGCCAATATGAATTAAAAGCTGCGTATTTCCAATTTGCATCCGGAAAATTCGCGCAAGCCGTAGAAGCATTAGGCAAGTTAACTGCCATATTTCCAAACGACGCGCAACTTTGGAATCGTTTGGGCCTAGGCCAAATAAAACTGGAGCGCGAGAATGCTGGAGTAGCCCTGGGAAAGGCCTATCGATTGGAGCCCGGGAACCTCAACTTCGCACACGATTATGCATTCGCACTGAATTCGGATTCAGAGCTAAAAGCCAATCTCGATGTTTTCCAGGCGTTGCGGCGCGCCACACCGACTAAAACTGAAAAACAAAAGTTGGCTCATTCCCTGTACCTGAATGGAAGCTATACCGCGTCGGCGTTGGAGTGGGATGGATTGATCGCGCAAGATCCAGCAACTGCACTTACGGATTCTACTGCCGCTATGGCGTATTTACGCTTGGGACAACTGGTCAAGGGTAAGTCCATTTTGGAAAAACGATTGGCTGCCAACCCCAACGACGTGGGCCTCCTGGCCACACTGGCAGATGTGTACTCCAAAGAAGGCGACTCCAAACGTCAAATGAATGCGATGGAACGCATTGTTCATGAGGATAGAGGCATGGGCGATTATGTTCTTCGCCTCGCACGGGAAAAAACCAAAGCTGGGCAAATGACCGAAGCTTTGTCCCTCTATTCGCAGTGGGCAATGAATCATCCTGCCGATGTTTCCGCCCTTATCGCGTATCGAGATGCAGCTGAAAAGCAAAAGGATACCTCCTCGTTACTTGAATCCCTACGGTATTTGACACGGATTAAAAATGCGGACATTGCACATCGATATCAACTTGCAGAAGTGGATTTCGCACGGAGCGGTGATACCAAAGCATTGCAGGATATGGTAAAACTTCATCCGGATTATCGCCAGGGCAAGCGTTTATTGGCTTCCGAATACCATGCAAAACAAGCCTACGAACAACTCGCGACTATGGCGCCATTTCTGATCTCGGAGTCGGAAACCAATTCCGATTTATTGGAGGTTTTGGCTGATTTGTATGCCCATCAAAAAAAGGTTGGCGAAGCCGACCGAGTTTATTTTTCGTGGTACTCCGTCAGAAGAAATAATCGTGATGTTTTTAACAAGGTGTACGCATATGCCAAAGAGAATCGCGGTACAAACCTCATCCCTATTCTTAAATTCGGTTGTGAAAGTTTTCCTCAAGATTTGGCCCTGCTGGAAAACCTTGGAAATGCATTAGGCAATACTCCCTCTGCCCTTGAAGCCTTCTTGAAACTGCTGGGCAAGCAGCCGAATAACGAGAACGCGGTGGAAAAAGCAGCAGAATTGGCAAAAGCCCTTGGGGATCGGAAAACAGAGGTGAAATGGGCTAAGCGCTGGTCCGAACTGAAACCGAACGAGGAGAAGCCCTGGCAATACCTCCTAGAGTCCTTGAACCCCATTTCCGACAGGGCGCAGATAGCCGATGCCATGGAAGGCTTATTGCATTTGCAATCCGGAAATTCGGAACTTATGGTGAAATCGGCCCAATTGCAAGAAGACTTGGGCCATTTTTCCAAAGCCATTGACCACTATCGCAGTGCGCTCTATCTGAATCCCAAAGACAAATCCGTACGTGACCGACTCGTTACCCTTATGAAGGGAAAAGGCATTAAGCAGGACTTGGCCGATGTACTAACGGAAATTCAAAATATTGACTCCAGCGCACATGAGGCTCAATTCGAACTGGCCAAACTTTATATACAGAAACAGGACAAGGACAAAGCATACGCCTACTTGAGCACGGCATTGAATCAAAGCCCGCACAACCAGAACTACCAGGCGCTCCTACCAAAGACCATTCACACTAACGAACAAATCCTGAAACATTTCAAGCTGCTGCAAGAAATTGCTGGGCGTCCGGAAACATCGCGATCGGATCCCGGTAACATTGACCTTTTTATGCTGTTAGGTCAAGGCTATGCTTTACAGGAAAAATGGCAAGAATCTGCCGAAAACTACACTCTCGTCCATCGCATGAACACAAAGAGACTCTGGGGTGTCCGCGACATCATCTTGGCGTGCTATCACGGTAAGAATTTTGACTTAACTGGCGAATTGACGGAAAAGTATTTCGAAAAAAAGCAGGACTTCGATAAGGAAATCCGTCAAATTCAAATCCTATGTTATGAAAAGACCCTGCGCGACCCAGGCTTGATTAGAAAGTGTCTGCAGCTGCTACTTGCCGTTGACAAAGACAATGCCGGTGGTCAATTGCGACTTGCAGAGCTAGACCTAAAAGCCAAGGATACCGTTGCGGCCATCCAAAATATTCGCAATTGTCTGACAACGAGCCCCAATGAAGCACGCGCATATCGAATGCTATTGCCGCTAATCTCCACCCTTCGTGCTGATCAACGAGTAACCTATGTTGTGGTTTTGGAAAAACTAGCGCAATTGGATACAGCTCAAAGAGCCAGTTACCAAAGCCAACTTGCTGAATTCTATTTCAGCCGTAAAAATTTACGGCAAGCAGCCCGTTTATGGACGGAAGTAGTCGCATCCCGTCCCAATGCCGCCGACATCTGGTACCGTCTTGGACAATGTCGAAATCAATTGCAGGCAGAAGATCAGGGCATTGCCTGTTTCCAAAAAGCCTATCAATTGCAGCCGAAAAACCTCAGCTTTGCGCATACTTATGCCCAAGCCTTGACTACTCCTGAGAATTTCAAAACCAACCTTAATTTGTATCAATTCGTGGAGGACCATGGGCCTAGTCGGATTGAGCGTTTTGGATTGGCCATGGCGTATTTCTATAACGAAAATTACCGCGGGTCTGCCAAAGCATGGGACAAGTACTATTCGGAGTCCGCATCACCGGAAAAATTTGTTCCCGAAGCCGCCCTGGCATACCTGCGCACGTCACAACCCTCCAAAGCCTTACCCTTCTACCAGCTGCGAGAGCCCAAAGAAAGCAGTAATCTAGGCTTGCTCGATACCCTGTGCCACCTTTACACAAAGACTGGAAATATCCGCGCTAAAAATGCCCTGCTAGGAACCATTGTGCGATTGGATCCCACCTTCCAAGATTACCAATTGCAACTCGCCCATGTGCAGCAAGAAACCCAGGATACTGTTTCTGCTATCGACAATTTCGGCCAGTGGACAGCTCGCCATCCTGAGGATATCAACGCGCTAAAATCCTTGCATCGATTGGCTCAGGGAAAACAAGATACGGCCGCACTTGAAAATGCGCTGACATTATTAGTTCATCTGAAGGATCCCGATCCAGAATATCCGCTACAACTTGCCGAACTGCAATTCAAATTTACCGGAGACACACGTGAACTAGAAAGAATGGTTAAACTCTATTCCAATTACCAACGCGGTCGGGTGATTCTGGCAAAGGAATACTTCCGCAGGTACGATATGCCTAATATGGTCCCATTTGAAAAAGCCTTAGCCGAGGAATGTCATAGGGATTCCGATTTATTGGGAATGCTGGCGGAACTCTATGCCTATCAAAATAAAAAGGAACTGGCCAATCAAGCCTTTAGGGATAATTTGGCGTACCGAATGAAGGCAGCGGCAACTGGATCGCACGCTGATCTGTTAAGCCAAAGACAGGCTTTCGATAAAGCTTGGCTTTATGCCGATGCCAACAAGTCTCCGTACTTAACTGAAGTTTTGAAATTAGGTAATCGACAGTTTCCAGGTGAGGCTCCCATCCAAATTGCTCTAGCAACTGCATTGGGAAAGGATCCGGAAGCCTTGGCATTATATAAACTGATTTTGGAGAAGGATCCTAACAACTTCTCCGCCTTGCGCAGCGGATCAGAACTTGCCGTCTCTTTGGGTCGTGCCACCGAAGCGGTTGCCTGGTTGGAAAAATGGTCTACACTTGAACCGGGATCCTCTCATGCATGGAAACTGCTGGTGGACTCCTATGAGCGAGTCAAGGATATGCCTAAAGCCGCCGACGCAAAGGAACACGTGATGATGCTGTCACCTACAGACGCCTCACTTGCCTTTGATGCAGCCAAGGCATATTTGCTAATCAAAAATCGTGAAAAGGCTTTGGAATTATTCATTCGCGCCAGTGAGCTTAAGCCAAAAGACCGGGCTTATGCCTTTGAAGTTCAGGATTTGCTGAACGTGATGGCCGAAGACTACCTCCATCAAGGAGACATATCCCATGCAGTAGATGTTTTCGGGTTACTGCTTCAAAAAGATCCAAAACACCAGAAAGCCAATCTTTACGTGGGAATGTGGCTAGCCGAGAATCGGGATTTTGCCACAGCTGAAAACCTATTGAAGCTGGGAATGGATCAATCCACGGAATCCAATATTCTGCTTGCCAAAGCTTGGCGCTTGTTTGGGGACTGCCAGTCCGCCCGCGGTGAAAGTCGAGCATCTCTGGAAGATTACAAACGTGCGTTAAAACTAAACCCTTTGGATAAATTGGCGGCCACGTCCCGACTTGATATGACGCGAACATTAAACCTGGTGGTCGAACTACCCTCTGCACTTTCGGATGTCGTAAATCTTGACTCCGCCAATACCAATGCCTGCCTAGAACTGGCGGAAAACCGTCTTAAGGTCAGCGATTTCAATGCCGCTTCAGCCTTATACAGACAAGTACTGAAAGTTCAAAAAGCCGACCCGGAAACTTGGGGGCATTATGGAGAAGCACTGGAGGGAGCCAAACGAAGCAAGGAAGCATTGTCCGCTTGGGATTCAGCTTATGCGCTCGGTGATCGCAATCCCTATATACTACATGGAATAGCGCGACTTCACAAAGCGGCCGGTGAATTGGTCCTGGCGAAAAATGCCTTGGAAGACTTGGTTGTTCTGCAACCCGAAAATGACGAAGCCAGCGCTTGGCTGGCAGAACTGGATATGAATCTAAACCAATTGGATAAGGCCGAAGAGATGTATGTACAAGCCGCGCAAGCCGATCCAAATAAGATCGAATATACTCAAGGGCTGGCTGAAGTGTATTTAAAGCGCGGGGATGCCGAGTCCGTGCTCGAAATACTGGAACCTGCGCGTGGAAGACTAACTACCGATGGACGCCTCGTTTATGCGGATGGTTTGCGCCTAGCGGGTAAATCCGAAAATGCTGTTTCCGTATATTTGGAAGCCTACCAAAAACTGCCCTCCGTTCGTGCTCTGTGCGGACTCGCGAGCGCTCATCTCGATCTCAATAAACCTCTGGAAGCCAAGCAATTGATTGAGGCTTCCCAGTTTCAAACCGATCCGGAAATCAGATTGCGCTTGGGCCAAATCTTTTTTGCAATGCACGAAAATGAAAAAGCCGCGCGTATTTTGCAATCCCTGGTCAAGGAGAATCCGGCCAATCCGTACTTTTTACTGGCTCTGGCCCAGGTTCACGCCCAGCAGAAAAACAACCCCCTAGCTCTAAAAGAATTTTTAGCTGTATTGCAACTCCGCGCCGACTTGGCACCGGCCGCGTTCGGTGCAGGCATGCTCCTTATATCCAATGGCCTACTCAAAGAAGCCCGTACTTATTTCTTTGCCTTAGGTCAGAGCCTGGCTAAACCAGATAGAGCCTTGGGACTACAAGGTTTGGCGGCAGCCTCCGAGGCGGAAAAAAAACCTGGTGAAGCCGCCGATTACCTGGAGCAAGCCGTTGAGGTGTATCCGACTGCATCGGCATTGGCTAAGCTCTCCGTGCTCTGCCTAAAGTTAGGACGCATCAAGCCAGCGGAAGAATGGGCGCAAAAGAGTTTAGAAACCAATGAAAATTTTACCGATGGCATTCTCGCTTTGGCTGAAGCGATGTTGGCCCAATCCCAAAATGAAGTGGCCAGGGATTATCTGAAAGAAGCGATTGTGCGCAATCCCAAATCATGCGAGTTGCAACTAGAATTTTCCAAGGTGCTCGTAGCTATGGAAAACTTCCAAGACATTGCCTCCAACAATAATCCGGTCCTTAGTCTCTGCCCAGATGAAGCTCTATCGTATTATTATGCTGGAGTTGGGGCGGATCGGGGCTATCAGAAAAAGAAGGCTGAGGAGTACTTTCGCTCTTATAAAAAACTCGGTGGCGATTTGAGCAACCTACCAAAGGGCTATTAATTTGGTTTCGAGATATATTTCCGGAGTAAATCGACTGGAAAAGGATCCCAGGTTATTTCGTCTTCTTTGAGTTAAATTACGTTGTACCAGCCTGAAAAATGAATTCCAAAGCAGTCAAAAGATTGGCCAAAATGAAAACTCAAAAAAGTAAAACACTCCCTTTTCAATTTATTTTCTCCGGCATCCTGCTATGTATGCTCGGAGGGACGCAGGCCCAACCCTATATTCTTTGGTACAACACCCCGGCAACCGTTTGGGAAACCCAGGCATTGCCGATTGGCAACGGTTTGATCGGGGGCATGGTTTATGGAGGCGTGGCTCAGGAACATATTCAATTCAATGATCACACACTTTGGACGGGCGGACCGGGCTCTACGACAAATTATACGGGAAACAACCCCACCTCAAGTAAACTTTCCGTGATTACGAATATGCGGACCCTGCTTGAACAAGGAAATGTTGCGGGCGCGAATGCCGCCGCATCTGGAATCAAAGCGTCCAAAGTTGGATTCGGATCCTACCAGCCCTTTGGCGATTTGTACTTTGACTTTACCTACCCATCCAACACTACACAAAGTTACCGCCGAGAATTGGATATCGACTCAGCCTTGGCCAAGGTGACGTTCACAATCAATGGGGTTCTCTATACCAGGGAATATTTTGTTTCCTATCCGGATAAAGTTTTAGTCGCCAGGTTCTATGCCAATCAACCTGGAAAAATCACAGCAAAATTCAGCACCACTACCCTCCATACAAACACCACAAAAACCACTAGTAATGGTTTATTACAACTCTCCGGAAACCTGACGAATAATAACATGGCCTTGGAAATGCAATTCAAAGTGCTTAATTCTGCGGGCACGCTAACTACAAATGCCGATCACATTCTTGTTACCAATGCTGACACGGCAACCGTAATCATGACGACAGGTACCGATTACCTGCCTGTTCATCCCACCTACAAAGGCGTCCACCCTCATGCAAAAATTACGGCCGATATAAATGCCGCCATCAACAAGGGTTACGCTTCGCTGAAAAACACCCACATTGCGGATTATCAAAAATTATTTCGGGCCGTTACACTGGATTTGGATCAAGCCCCGGCTACTATAGGGACGGATGCCCAGCTAACCGCCTATAAAAGCAGCGGAAATAACCGGGCACTCGAGGCTTTGTTTTTCCAGTATGGCAGGTACATGTTGATCGCTTCTTCCAGGCCCGGATCATTACCCGTGAATTTACAAGGCATTTGGAATGAAAAGACAAATACAAGTTGGGATGCGGACTATCATATCAACATCAACTTGCAAATGAACTATTGGGGTGCCGATGTAACCCATCTAGGTGAAACAACAATTCCCTTGATCGACTTTTTGAATATGAATCGTCCACGCGGTCGAGAAACCGCCTCACTTTATTTTGGGGCACAAGGCTGGACCATGGGAAACGAGGTGAACATTTTTGGATTCACAGGATTTCATGCTTGGCCCACCTCCTTTTATTTTCCGCTCGGTCACGCTTGGATGTGTCAAAATATATGGGATCATTTCGCCTTCACACGAGACACCACCTATCTCCGGAATCTCGCCTATCCGATTCTAAAAGAAACCGCCTTATTTCTCACCACCTATCTTATTCCAGATAAAAATGACAACAATCGTCTGGTTTCTTCCCCATCCTTTTCCCCTGAACATGGAGAATTCACGGTCGGCTGTTCCGGCGATCAGCAAATCGCCTGGGACCTTTTAACCAATACTATCGAAGCCAGTAAAATTCTCGGCCTGGATTCCGCTTTCCGACAAACTATGGTAGACACCAAAAACAAATTGGATCCAGGGCTTCGCATTGGAAGCTGGGGCCAATTACAAGAATGGAAAGCGGATCTGGATGGCAAAACCGATACTCATCGGCACCTCACCCATTTGATAGCCCTTTACCCCGGTAGACAAATAAACCCATATACCAATTTAAACTATATGGCTGCATCGAAAATATCCATGAATGCCCGAGGTGATGCTGCGGAAGGAGCCGCATGGGCTCAAGCCTGGCGTTCGGCAATATGGGCAAGGCTTTTTGACGGCAATCGCGCTTATTCACTGATTAAAAAAATCCTGCAAACCAGTATTTCTTCCAACCTTTGGAATATTTATCCGCCCTTTCAAATCGACGCCAATCTTGGTGTGGTTGCCGCTGTGGCCGAAATGCTGGTGCAATCTCAGGTTGATGTCATTCATCTCCTGCCCGCCTTACCTTCCGCATGGCCCAAGGGCAAGGTTACCGGACTTATGGCCCGTGGTGGGTTTGAAGTCAGTATCGAATGGGACGCAGGTGTTCTGAAATCGGCAGTCATCCGAAGCACCAAAGGATTGCCACCCCCACCTATTCGCGTAGCAAGCGAAACCAATCCCATCAATTTAGCCACCGATACCCGAGTGACTTTTACTAATGTCACAACTACCCGCATTTTAACCGCAACGGCAACCGCTCTGAAGGGTGATCTGGACATGCAGCTAGGGAGCCTGGCCAATCAAGTCCGCATAGTTTATACCATCAAGCCTGGATTGCCCAAGGCTTACCTTTCCATTTACACTTCCCAAGGGCAAAGAATCCGCCATATCTTACTAACGGAAAATCACGGAGCGATTCAATGGGACAAAAAGTCGGAATTGGGTAAGCCATGTAACCCCGGGCTGTTTGTTTTCAACTTAAGCGCTGGGCAACAACATCTGGTTAAAAAGCAGGTTTTGCCATAATGGTTGCGTTAACTTTCATTCTAACAATGGCGCTCTCGGCGTTTTCCTATACCGTTTCGGTTTCTAAGGATACCCTTCAATCCGTGGATGGTTTTGGCGTTTCGATTACTTGGAGCGGATCCGAAATTTTGAAATTACCACAGGTTGAACGAGAAAAAACGCTTGGCATGTTTTTCACTCCGCAAGGAGCGAACATGTCCATCATCCGAATGCGTGTGGTTGCTAAAACCGAATCGGATTTTCAGAACCAAATAGATCTTTGCCTATGGGCCAAAGCCAGGGGCGTAACCCAGTTTTATGCCACGGTCTGGGATGTGCCTTCACAATTTTTGGATGCTTCGCAAAAACTATTGCCCAGTCGGTTTACCGAATTCGCAACCTATGTCGGGAATTTTATTACGGATATGGCGACCGCAGGCGTGGATATCGGCTGGATTGGAATTCAAAATGAGCCTGATAACGGACCCAAACTTGCCACCTTCACCGTGGACTACAATAAATATACCGTTCACTATTATCGTACCAAATCTGAGCTGCGAGACTTTTCAGTTGTGCTGAAGAAACTTTTGACTGACAGCAAAATGACGCGGGTTAAATTACTGGGGCCCGAATGCATGGGCTGGGAAGGGTCGCGGGAATTCACCAAGAACCAGTTTGAAACACCGCAAGGGATTCAAGCCATGGACGTGATTGGAACCCATGATTACTGGGGTGCGGAGCGAGACGTCGATATGGATCCAGTGCGAATGGAAATGGCGGTCCTGGCTAAAGCCAATAACAAAAAAATTTGGCAAACGGAATATTCACGCGTCGATTGTTTGCCGGGCTGTACGGATCCCTGTTATTTACCGCTCGTAGCACAAGACCCTACGAGAATTATGACCGAGGCGGATTTTAATATGCGGGATGGCCTGGAGATGGTGAATTATCTCTATAAGGATTTTTCCAAAGCCAATGCCAGCGCATGGTTGTTCTGGTGGACGCATAATCCCAATAAAGGCTGCGGAACAGCAGCGCTTGGAATTGCAGGCATGCATAATTCCTTCAATGGTTTGGCGATCCTAAAAGACGATCAAACTTTTTTCTTTCCCAAACGCTTTCACACCCTCTCACACTATACCCGGTTTGTAAGGCCGGGTAGCTTCCGAATTAAATCTACAACCGACGGCGAATCAAGTGTCCATCCAATGGCTTTTTATGATCCCTTAAAAGATCAAGTCATCGTGGTTGTTTATAATAATGGAATCGCTTCTGCACCACTTTCCGTCACTTTGCCCGGATATACTCCTTACGGATCCATGCAACGTTTTCAAACCACCAAAGCTGCAGATTCAAATGTTGTGCTCATCGAATCAAAAATCATTGCGGCCGGCCAGGCCTATATTACCACACTGCCCCCTCAATCCATCTCGACACTTGTGTATACTCGCACGGTACCCCTACACGGCATCAACTATGCGCACAAATCCATCGGCAACCCAACTCTTTCCGGCGGCAGCCTTCATTACTACGCAGTTGGCGGGGAAAAGGTCTTACTCCAGCTCCGCTCCTTGACCGGCGCGCTACTGGAATCTAAGCTCGTTGAGCCTCCCGTTACAGGTGAATATGTTTGGAATTGGCACGGAACGACTACCGGCATTCACTTGATTCAGATGCGATACCTGGATTCCGGGCTGGAAAGCCATTTTGTAACTTCACCTTAGAGTATATTGACTCTCACCTTGGAAGCGACGCTTCCCAAATTCAAAAAGGATTGATTGAATGCCGAATACAGAAAAGTTGGAAATGCTCAAATCGGTTCGAAAATATATTCTGAGCCATCCCAAGACCAATTATGCCGATCTTACAGCCGCATTAAAAATTCCACAACTGACTACCATCCAGTTTTACAACATTAAAGCCCAATTGCGAAAAAAGGGGCAATTGGTAGATCCAGGCGGCTTCAAAACAGCTGGCTACGATGACACGTCGGCATCCAAACCCAAGACCAAATCCAACTCCATGCATGTGGAAATATTGGAATCCGTGGATGTCGCGAATTTCTCCGATGATATCAAAGTCCATTACAAATCGAATATTCTTGGCCTCTTGCAACGCCATGTCCCAGATGGAAAAAATCTGAGAATGGTCTTTCTGTCGGATCCACCGGTACTGGAAATTCAACGAATCGTCACTTGATCCAGCAATTTTCCTAACACTTACAGCCCACATTGCCTTCATAACCCGCCGCTGCCATCCGTTTTGGAGCGGCCTCCTTTCAGCTAGAGTGTGTGCTTATATCGCCAATTCCAGCTATTACATTTCAATAATGTAATCGTCTTTAAATAATTCAAGCTCTCTAATATTTCGATTAAATGCTTTATTTGGCATTTTTAAGGCATTTATAGACGATTTTTTGTAATCTATATTCTATTTTTACTTTACACACCCTCTCAAATCGTGGTATATTGGAAACATGTCAGACCAACTCTCCCAAACCCGTATGAAAGGACTTCTTATGAAGCACTCATCCTCTACCTATTTTGCCGGCATCGCGCTGACAAGCGCCGCCCTTTTTCTTGGGGCCTGCGTCAACTCATCCGACGAGCAAGCCTTGGACCCCTTTGCAAATGCGAAAGTCGATGCTAGAGTCGCCGGCGTGACCATGGCCGAAAGCTTTGATCAGAACAAGGGCTGGAGCAATACCATGACCGCACCTGTCACTCTTCAGCCGTTAAGCGATGTGTCTACCAAGTTGGGCGGTCTCAAGAAACAAGCATCACTCCCCAAACTTTCCAGTATCAGTATCAGTAACGGAGCCGATACCTCCGGCGCAATTTTTACCGACACGGCGGCCTCCAAAGGTGGCATCTTGATTTTTTATTCCGAATCGCATTCCGTATTTGCCGTCACTAAAGACACGGCAGTTATCAAATGGGACGCGAATGCTAAAGACAGCACGCCCAATAATGAACATGCCATTTCCTGGAAACGCATTTCGACTTACATTGGTGGGAAAGTGGAAACCAGCGAGTTTAAGGATGGCGACGGTGACGGCATCGTCACTCCAGCGCCTGGCAAAGACAATCGAGCACGAATCAATTTGACCGTTTCAGATGCTGGAGTGGTCGAGAAAACCACGCTCCTTGTAGGTGCTGGGCCAGACGCCAATTTTGACTTGGAAGCCGACAATACAGTGCTTGAAGCCGTCTGGACCAAAACCAAGGGTGGCATAGTTGTCAGTCAAGGGGCCTATTTGGATGGCGATGGTGATGGAATCGTTACCGATAATTCCGACACTTGCATTGTCCTTGCCAAGTATTCTGAAATGTACCCCAAAGATCATCCCTTGGTAAAGAAGGCTACCTTTGAAGCCCGCGTGCGCATCTTCCCCAAAGCCATAGGCGGCAATGAACCCGTCACTTTTGCCTATGAAGAAGAAATGATTTCCGGCCGGATCAATTCCGTCACCATCAAGAACCGCGCCGGTGGAACGGAATTCGTCAAAGGCGATACCATGACTGTGCGAATGGAAACTACAGTTGCGAATGCCAATGACACACTAAAACACGCCGTCGTTGAAATTGTCATGAATCCAGGCCAGGATCTGAATAGCGAACTCGATAATTCCTGTTACGCCATTCATGTTACGTCGGAAAAGAAATTTGGATTTGAACGCACGGCGGAATTCAACTTCATTTCCGCCCAGCCCATACTGCATGGGCAGGAACCGACGGCCGGTACTTTTGACGGCAAGGCCACCTATGCTAATGGCAAAACCGCCAGCTTAAGAGGTTCCTTTTCCCCAACTGGTTTCTCGGCTGAATACACTGGTCCTGATGGCGGCACTGCCAAAGTGGAATACTCAAAGAGCGGCAATCTGCTTTCCGGCGGCAATATCTGACACGCGCCGGTTTGTGGACTGGGGCCGTTCCTGAAAGGGAGCGGCCTTTTTTATTGTGATTGTCGTGATGCGGGAAAAGCCTTACAGAATAATCGGCCTATCGGAAAGTTCGTTTTCATCAGCACCCGATTGCGGAAAATGGGTTCGCAAATACTGACCCACAGCCTGGATGCCCCGAATGGCTCCGGCTTCAAAGCGACCTGAACGAAATTCACCTTCCATCTCTTTGCAAATGGCTTCCCAGCCTTCAGCTCCCACCTTTGCGTGAATGCCACGGTCAGCCAAAATTTCCACATCCCTATCGGCTACTAAGAGATAAATAAGTACGCCGTTATTGCCTTCAGTATCCCAAACCCTCAATTGACTGAATACGGTAACCGCCCGTTCCCGCCCCGTTACCCCTTTTACCAGCAAGGGGAAATCCAAGGAGCCTTCAACAACAAAACGAATTTCCCCGTGATGACCCGTCTCGGCTTGGGCAACTGCCGTGGTAATCCTATCCATGGATTCGGTTGGAAAAAGTTTCCGAACGTGGTAGCTCCCTATGGATAAATGGCGCAATAGGCGTTTCATATTCATATTCAACCTACCACTTTCCTGAGGCGCCGCCGCCACCGAATCCGCCACCACCGCCGGAAAAGCCCCCGCCAAAGCCACCTCCACCGCCGCCTCCAAATCCGCCGCCGCCACCACCGCCCCAGCCGCTCATACCGCCTCTACCCAAACCGCCACCCATGCCTCCACCGCCGCCACTCAGCAGGACAAAAACCAAGGCCACAACACCGAGCACAGCTCCAAAAATCAAGGACCCTAGCATAAAAGTTGCGGCAGTTCCGATCAATCCACCAGCTAAAATGCCGCCAAACATGCGCCCAAAAATGGATCGCAAGCCCATAGTTACGAGCAAACCGGCCATCAACATCCCGCCGCTCATACCCCGGCCCCGTCCAGCATTTTGTTTATGACTGTGGGCAGGATCCGGAGGCGGCAAGTTTTCACCTTGCACCACTTTCAAAATGGCTGCCAGGCCCGCACTAATGCCACCGGGAAAATCCCCGGATTGAAAATAGGGCGTGATGATTTCCGA
>JAYUHW010000247.1:0-2489 GCA_043766615.1 Fibrobacteria bacterium
CCGTCTGATAATGCACTGGTGACCACCCAATTGACTAGGGACCGATTATCATAAACTAAATTGCGTGTGATAAAAATTTTGGTGCTGGTAATTGTATCGATTCCCCAGCTTTGGTATATCGTGCAGCCGCTATGCGCCCATTGTGAGTACCAGGCATTGCCCCAGATTTTATTATTATCCACCGTGATATAGTCGCTTTGGATCATGCTGATGCCTGCTCCCGGACATTTGAAAATGGAATTGTTGAGGATGCGGATGTGATGTGGATGATTTTGTTGTCCACGCCCATCGAACTCAATGCCCGATCCACCCGTCTCCGCCGTTCCCCCATGAGACTTGGCATAGTCCAAAGTAAGGTTGTCTCGATTGCCGACAATTTCGAAGCCATTGATTTCAATGTAAGCCGCACTTTGGCTCCTGAATCCGCCCCAGCCTGTAAATGACAAGCGGGGTTTGTGATTTAAGTAGGCAATGAATACAATCCATTGTGAAGCCGTTCCGGAATGTGAAAGGAGAACCACATTATCCGTTCCGCCATTGGAATACGTGCCGTTCATAACGTAGACGGTATCGCCAGGCTGGGTTACATCCGCGGCTTTTTGCAATGTTGCATAGGGCTTGGTCAAACTTCCATCGCCACCGGAAGCCGCTGCAGCGGAAACATAAAGCGGTTTTGCTGAAAGCGCATGGAAGGAGAACAAGATGAAAAGGGACAAAGCGCAGCCAAATTTTAACATTTGAAACCCCATTCTTGATACCAATGCCAACTGATTCTTATCCTACTTCTTCAGCCATCGATATGCAACGGAGTTTTACTTGTAGACGGACGCATTTGAATATTGAAGTGTTGCCAGAAATCGGGGAAAAAAGCACATTCCTAACAGGATACCACGCGCAAAAATTTTCATAAGGACGCACCATGACAAACATTTTCAAAGACAACTCCGAGTCCATTGGGCATACGCCGCTTATCAAACTCAACCGCATTGTTGGAAACAGTCAGGCGATTGTGCTGGCCAAAATTGAAGGACGCAATCCGGCCTATTCCGTAAAGTGCCGCATTGGTGTAGCTATGATCAATGATGCAGAAAAACGTGGGCTGATCAAACCTGGAACCAAAATCATTGAACCCACCAGCGGCAATACAGGAATAGCGTTGGCTTTTGTGGCCGCGGCCCGCGGATATGCGTTGACGTTAACCATGCCTGAAACCATGAGCTTGGAAAGACGCCGGGTGCTTGCGGCTTTTGGCGCGACTCTGGTACTGACTCCGGGCGCAGAGGGCATGAAGGGCGCAATAAAACGCGCTGAAGAAGTGGCTGCCGCGGCTCCGCACGAGTATTACATGCCTCAGCAATTTAAAAATCCCGCCAATCCTGCCATCCATGAAGCGACCACAGGTCCGGAAATTTGGAACGATACGGAAGGCAAAATCGATGTACTGGTCTCGGGAGTAGGCACGGGTGGAACGATATCGGGAATATCGCGCTTCATCAAAAAAAACAAGGGCAGGGCCATCGAGTCCATCGCCGTTGAACCCAAAGAAAGCCCCGTGATTTCCCAAAAACTCGCCGGGGAAGAAATAAAACCAGCGCCTCATAAAATCCAGGGTATTGGCGCTGGCTTTGTTCCTGATAATTTGGATTTATCCATGGTCGATCGGGTTGAACAGGTGGATAGTGCTGAAGCCATTCAATTCGCAAAAAGGCTGACCTTGGAGGAAGGGATTCTATCGGGCATCTCCTGTGGCGCGGCGGCAGCGGTAGCCGTACGTTTGGCTCAACAGCCAAAGTATGCCGGCAAGACCATTGTGGTCATCCTTCCGGATTCCGGCGAGCGCTATATTTCCAGTATTCTTTTCGAAGGCGTGGGCGTTTAATCTGGCTGACGAAAATCCCGCTCAACTAGCGATCTGCATGCCGTAATGATACGGCGGCAGAGAAACATTCTCGTCGATTATTTTAAATCCGGCCTCTATGGCCCAAGTTCGGCATTGTTCCGGCTTGGGCCTAATTTTTAGTGCAGGTCCGCGCGGTGTGCTGCTGTCATGGATCCAATGGATGATTCCGGCTTTAGCCCCTTTTTTGAGAATGCGAAAGGCTTCGGCAAGAATCTTGATTGGATTTTCTGCATGTAGAATATTGAAAAGCATAACATAATCCACACTTTGATCCTCCAACCCAGTGCCCGCGGCAATAAAATCATGGTGCACGGCCACTAGGTTCGACACATTTTCCATCTGCGCTTTTCGTGTCACCGTTTCAATCATTTCATTTTCGATATCCATCGCGATGATTTCAGAATCTGAAAACATTTTGGCTGCCGGAATCGCAAACGTACCGTAGCCGCAGCCTAAATCAACAAAGCGAGCCATATTTGAGGACGCGCCCAATTTTATGAGGATTTCTTGCGGTGAAAAAAAACTCGACCACAAGTCTTCAGGGGGCATGCCACTATCGGTAATTTTCATTTGGATTCCTAGGAGGTGC
>JAYUHW010000248.1:0-5626 GCA_043766615.1 Fibrobacteria bacterium
GCTCGCTACATGTACCGAATCGAAGGGGATTATGATGGCGCCAGGCGTCGGCTGGAAAACCTTTTCGCGCAATCCCAAAACGAGTCAATCAAAAGCCAAGCCAATTACCTACTAGGATGCATTTATGAACAATTAAATAAACGAGATTCGGCAGTGTCCGCCTATTCATTCGCTCTGCTTCGCAAGGGTTTGTCAAGGGCGGAAAAAATTTGGTTGTACCGACACCTGACAAACCTCAGCCCCTCGTCGGTTACGCCTATTGTCGAAGGCGCTCAGCAGATAAACGGACCCTCCAAGGTCTTCCCAAACCAAATCAATGGACAATTTAACTATGCGCTGGAATTCCGTGCTCCACCGGATAGGCAATGGAAACGGTCCAAGCAGCTACAACTGCAAGATGCGAATGGGGATTTAGTAAGATTGGACTTTCATCTCGATGATGATGAAGAAATATTAGACGTCAATAAAAATCAATGCCTAGTGTATGATCCTTCCACGCATAAAATTACCCTACGACCATTACAAGGCGGGAAAATTTGGAGCATTCAAATTCAGGAATCGGTAGAAGCGGGAACCATTCTGTCGAATGAGCCAGGTTCCATTCTACTGATAACCCCAGGTGCTTTAAAATACTATCGACAAGGCCAGGCATACTGGGTGACACCGCTAGAACAAGATGGCTGTGTTTGGATTGCCAAACCTGAAAAATCCTCGAAGGGGCTGCTTCAATGTCCCGAGAATCACCTTTACCAAGTTGATGTGCAAAAAAAATCCATGCACCGTATTGCTGGCATTAAAAGCAAAGTCTTAAGTGTAGCATGGGAATCTGATTATATGGTTGTCCGATACATCGATCGTTTTGAAATTCGGAATGGTTCTGGATTTGAAACCGTAAAATGGGAAATGAGCAGTCCGTTGCAAGAGAAAATAGTCTTAGGTAATAGCCGCGTTTATTTGGTCAATGCCAAAGGAATTGTAAAATCCCTGCAACTTGAAACTGGGCAGCTTGAATGGCAACACGATTTGCTGGTCAGTCAAATGGCTGCGTTTGACGGCGTCCTATTTGCCACGACCTTCGCTCAAACTGCGGTTTGCCTTGACCTCCATGGCCGTACACTCTGGACCCATGAATATGGGTGGGACCGTGAACCGATGCTATTGCCTAATGAGGAATGGTTGGTTTTGTATTATGGCGACGGGCGCACCCTCAAGTTAAACCGTGAACTCCTATCCATTACCGGAAATGCCGATAGCTTCAAGTTCCGGGAATTCCATGCCAAGGAATTACAAAAAGACTGGAAGGGGGCGCTTAGTGCGTTAAGTCAAGTTTTAACACTTGAGCCCGGTAATGGTGAAGCCTGGAAATCCAGAGCGGCCGTGCTTAAAAACTTAGGAGGCGCACGCCAAGAACAGCTCCAGTCACTTGTCGAAGTTTCCCGGTCGATGCAAACGCCCAATTGGTCCACTGGGCCTACACTTAAATCCATGGCGCTGGGTCTTGGAGCCACGTGGGCTTGGAAGCGTCAATTCGGTCCAAAATTTTATCCCACTTTGGTCCCTCATAAAGAAAAATCCTTCTACCTAGAAAACGATAACCAGACTTTGGTTCTCTTAAACCATGAATCTGGAGAGCTGGTTAACTCCTTTCACTTTTCTGAAGAATTGGATATGAAGGTAAGCGTTTGGAAGAACGATACTATCTGCGTAAGCAGTCCCTCCCGACTTTACTTTATTCCACCAACCCTGAGTAAAGGTGGATTAGGCCAAATTCCCCTAAAGAATCCGGTATGCCAAGCCCAGGCTGTCACTGGAGGCCTTGTCTATAGCGACTGGTACGGCGGTTTGAACATGGTCGGCTTTCCAGACCGAACTTTGCGTTGGGAAAGGAAATTGGGACAAAGCGGCCTCCTGGTGGGTAAATCAAAGAATTCCGAATTATTAGACATCATTGACTTGGAAGGTAAATATTTTGCAGTGAATCCTGTCTCGGGAAAGGTCCTTTGGAGTCTACCTTTAGCTCCCGGCACCATTACCGAAACTTTTTCGAACAAAGACTTCATTTACGCTGGTTATAACCAGGGCACCCTTATTTGCATAGACCGGGCCCGGCAATCCATTGCCTGGACAGTTGATTTTGGAGAGCAGATCTTCAGCCTTTCCGGTAACCGTGACAATACCTTAGTGCTCACTACGGCTTCCAAGAAGCTCATTTGTCTTCAGGCGGCAACCGGCGCTTTGCTGTCCCAAGTACGCATCCAGTCCTACTTATTTAATCGACCAACAGTCTTCGACCATGGTTATTGGATTGGGACCACTGAACCTGCCTTGGAAAAAAGGAATTTCAACCATGAACTTTTGCTTAAATATAAATTGCCGGATTTACCCGGCAGCCCAGTTATGTTTGGAAATTCAATTTTTATCGGCACTCTGGACAACTTTATCCTAAGCTTTCCATCGTAACTCGATTTTCCATTACATACCCTCCGGAATTATTTAATTTCCGATATTATTTAATAGTAAGGTACAGTTCTGGACGATTACAGGCGTTCACACGATTTTAAACCGAAGCAAGGCAGCATGGTCAAAAAGCGTTTTCTAATACCAAATCTCTTTACAGGTTTAAATTTCCTGCTTGGCATGTACTCCATCCTTGTCATGCATGAAACCTTTTCCAGTCCCATTCCCGGACAACCCATTTTGGGGTTTACCAAAGCCCCACTTTTATTGGCGGCATGGATGATTATCTGGTGCGTGCTTCTAGATAAATTGGACGGCTTTGCCGCCCGCATCCTTAAAGCGTCTTCTGATTTCGGCGCTCAGTTCGATAGCCTAGCGGATTTGGTTGCCTTTGGCGTCGCCCCGGCACTCCTAGTTTACTATTACATTCAAACCGTCGACTACGCCTGGTTTTCCGGACATCGACCATTGATGCTGGTTTCCTTATCCGTTTATGTACTGGGTGCTTCCATGCGCTTGGCCAGGTACAATGCCGTCGATTCCGAGGAGCTGGTCAACTACTTTCACGGACTCCCCAGTACCTTTGCGGGCGGATTCATGGCATTAAGCGTCATACTCTATTCCAAATACCAATTGGCTTGGAAATTTCCAGGCTTCATGGCAGCCCTCCCGCTTCTATTGATCTTGACTGGTATACTTATGATAAGCCCGCTGTATCTCCCCAAACTGGTTCGTCGCGAACATAAATTTTTCAATCTTTTGCAAACCATCAATATTCTTGTCGGATATAGCTGTGGTTTTGGAATGCTGTTTCCGGAATATTTGGCAGCGATGATACTATGCTATGGAATCGTTGGATTTACTTTCGGGTTTTTCAAAAAAGGCCTCATGTTTGTCCCAGCTTCCACTCCCAACAGTGACTAGGACAGTCATGCCAGAGAAGGCCTGAATTGGATTTAATCCGGGCAAGTCTCCAAACTTCCCGGTGATGCATAAACGCCAACTCCCGAGGTCATAGTCTTCTGCTTCAGCAAGCACCAGCTCTGAACAGAGGCACGCTTCCCTAGTGAATCAGCATCTAGACTGGTAACCATTCCCTCTTTGATGGGAAGTGGCGGTTGCAATACGATGCTATCGGCAGTTATGGATGAATAGCGAACCGAATCTAAAGGCAGAGCATCATTCTTGCCTAACAGAATTAAGGTGGCTGAGGTATTAACAAGACTGAAATCAAGGTAGTGTACATCAGCCAACGCTGCTGAACGCCCAAAAACCATGGCCTGACCAGGAGCCAATACCAAGCTCGAATCGAGGGGCAACGAACGGCTGACACCCCCGCCATGGTCACGGGACATGCGGCAACCCGCCAGGGACAGGCTGTCGCCGGTTCGGTTGAACAATTCAAACCATTCCCCTTCCGATCCGGAATCCGCCGTGGATGGAGCAGCATAAAACTCACTGATCACGATTTCACCCCATTGCTGTGGCGATCGTTTAAGAGAAGGAAATTTAACGGAAAACTGTGTGACTTTAGTGGGCTCCAAATTTAGGGCCACACCCGCCTGAGCTTCCGTAGGCAACAAGGACAAATCCCACTTGGCCTCTTCTCCAAGCGGAAGAAAAACCGAACTCCGTTTTGCCTCGAACCGGGTTTTCCCGGAACTGTCGGCAAGGGCCAGGTCCACATCATAACTCACGCCTCCAGGAATTTCATCCACGGTGAAGTTTCCAAATTCTCCATGCTTATTAAGCTTTGCGGTATAGGCACCGGACTTGCCCAACAAGTGGAGCATGCCATCTACAATAGGCACAGGCATTCCAATGGGTATATGAAACTGAGAAGTGACCCTCGAAAATTGCGGGTCACAGCGTAGCGAAATCTGCACGCGTGACTCTCGCTTAAAAGCAAAAGTCCCCTGCCCCAGATAAAGCAACCGGCCATCTCGGAATAGCTCCGCAGTAACTACACGGACCGGTCCTGCCGGTAGATTTTGTAATAAACATTCTAGAGAATCACCTGATAAAGCAAACTCGATGGGCGCAATATCTTCCCCCGTAATGCGAATATGCACCGAATCTAAGGCAGCGGGTGCCCGTTGTTCTCCGCGTACTAAAGCTGCCGGAGCCAATAATAACCGGGCTTCTGCGCTACCGCCCACCCCATCTGGGCGGCTACTTGGTTCTTCGCGTTGGGAGAAAAGACAGCCTTCGGATAAGAAGAGGCAGGTGATGAGATAAATCGAACCGAGAATTGGAACCTTTTTCATGATACGTCTCCTTTTGGTTTATAGCCCCGGGTGTGCGGAACATTGAACAACAAAGTAAGGCAGGATGCGAATACCGGCTGTGATGGGACGCACGAATGGCTTGGATAAACTATTTTTCCAACATGCGTATCACTTTTCTGGGGACTGGCACTTCACATGGAATTCCTGTCATAGGCTGCCCATGTCCGGTTTGTCTCTCCCCTAACCCCAAAAACCACCGCAACCGAATCGGTATCTGGTTGCAAGGAGGACCTGGCGCATCGGGCGTGATCGATGTGTCCAGTGAATTCCGGGTAGCGGCACTTGAATACGGACTAAAGGAAGTAGACTTCGCACTCTTGACACACACCCATTCCGATCATGTTTCCGGTTTGGATGACTTAAGAATCTTTTCCCAGCGAACAGGAAAAGGTGTTCCCATTTTCGCCGATGCCCGCACGCTTGCCGATATTCGGGAACGATTTTCCTATGCCTTTCAACCGCCTAAGGAGTATGGTGGTGGCGTCCCTCAGTATCAGCTCAATGTCCTTTCAGAACCCGTACATATTGCTGGATTACGAATTACACCTTTACCCGTAATGCATGGGCCCCAACCTATTCTCGGATTTCGCGTCAATGATTTTGCATTTATAACCGATGTCACAGTCATTCCGGATTCGACACTTGATCTGATGCAAAACCTGGATGTATTGGCATTGGATTGCTTAAGGCGGGAACCGCATTCCACCCATTTGTGTCTGGATCAAGCCATTGCATATGCCTTGAGAATCGGCGCGAAGCGCACCTACTTCATACACATGACCCATGACCTTGAACATGAGGAAACGGAAAAAGAATTGCCTCCGGGCCTACATCTCGCCTATGACGGCTTGGAACTGGATTGCCCTTAAAAATTTAAGAGA
>JAYUHW010000249.1:0-8127 GCA_043766615.1 Fibrobacteria bacterium
GAGCTTTGGCACCACAATTTCAATGCTGGATAAAGCAGTGGCGCTAATGTGAACCACAGCATCGCCTTGCCCTCTACTCGCCTTCTGCGAGTTGATTGATCTGATATTCAGGTAGTAGCCGAGAAACACGGCATTTGCATTGTTCGGCCTGAGAACTACGATGTCACCGCCTGCATACGCTTCAGAGTCGTCAACGAATGCGACACATTTGCCAATGTCCTCTTTCGTCTCGCCAGAACCTGCAAAACACAAGTCGCCTTGCCTCAGCCTCATTGCGGTCACTGCAACTTCTGGTGAGATCCACGAATGGAATGCCTTGATGTAGTCGTTGTGCCGCGTATAAATCTCCCCGTAACGAATACAGGGCAGGTCTCCACTGAGCGATTCGTCTTTCCGAACTCCGCTGCCTTTCAGAAAACGGCCAACCTCTCCCAGCCGCTTCACCTCGCACTCCCCGCTAAACCCCGGCAGCCGGGTCTGGCCGGTGAGGAGTTGCTGCATGGCGGCTACTTTGAGGTCGCGCTTCTTGGCAACCAGGGCATCCAGCTTGGCCAGCAGCGCATCCACATCCGACAGGGCGGTGGCGATGGCGCGTTGTTCGGGGAGGGGGGGGATCATAAGAAATAGTTCAGCAATTTCTCCCGTATTAATTACAACCTGAGTAGATCCTGCTGCCTTTTCCAAAATTTGTTTTTTTACGGCCGTGGAGTTAATGGCATAAGACGTAAATCGTCCAATTAATACTCTTTCATCCGTTCGAATTATAACGATATTTAGCGCATTCACATTATCAATTGAATTAGGGACGAAAACCGCATTACCTGAATTTCCATGGCGGGCTATTAATATGTCACCAGAATTGACTTTCGATTTCTTATTGGCCATGTGAAATTCATTTGTGACAAACTTAACATCTGATAATTCAATTTTATCGAAAAAAAGATTCCCAGTCCTAATGAGAAGTATTCCATCAACCTCTGAGGTATAAAATGGTTCACATGTTCCAACAAAACCTACGGTTAGCCTGGTGCATTTTGATTTGAGAGTCTCAGAACTCCAATCCTCCGGAATCACCCCCACCTCGGTCTGCTTATACCTCTTGGGAATCTTCGTCTCACTCATGTTAACCTCGATGCTACCACGTCAGAACTCTTCGCGCAAGGGATGCGGCGGGCAGCGGGCGTCAGGCCGCTGGTCCCGTAGGGACGGGAGCGATAGCGTACCCCAGAGCAAGCCCGACCCGCAGGGGTGCGCCCACTAAGAGAATGGGAACTTTTCCTGTGAGCGAAATTTTCGATATATCGCCCGAAACCGAGGAGTGGCGCAGAACTTTTAAATACGGCGGAATCGCCACAAATAAAACACGATGTCAATTGGCCCGGGGCCTGCTGACCAATTAATGTGAAGGGACATTCAGGATTTATTGGCAATTCTTCAGACAGTGTCTGATGAATTTGTGCAACGGAGGGTTGCACTTTTTGAAGAATGGCCAGATTATGCCCCCATTGAGTTACAGCCAATTGCGAAACAGGCTGTTTCGTAATGGATTGGGTGATAACCCAGGTCTTGTAGCCCGCATTTTTCTGTAACAACCTCATACCGTAAACCCCGTCTTCGACCACCTCGGATTGATTGTAACCGGGCTTCATGTTTTATCTGATGATAGTGGGCGTTGCGCGTTTTGCTCTCGGGCATGTTCGATGGCCTGGTGCAGCAGTTCCACTTGTTCGGCATCGGCCGAGGCGCATAAGATGAGACCGATGGGGGAATCCTCACCTGAAGCACGCTCGTGTTTATCCAACCAGCGGAGGTCAAGCTCCAGGAGCATGTCCTCGATTTCACGAAGGATGGTATTTTCCAGATAGCGCTCGCTATAGGTCCCTTTGAGACCCATTTCAGCATAGAATTCACGGGCAAGCGGGTCTTTGATAGGGATAAGTTCGATTAAATGGCTCCAGCTCAATTGTTGCGACAATGTCGCAAGAATTTGTTTCTCGTGCATCACCCGGCTACCATCGAGGGTAGACTGTCTTCGGTGGACCCTGGAGATGGCCTTCACGGATTCCCGTCCCCGCCCCGATTCTGAGAAAGCTCAGCCTCGATGCGCTCCAGCTGCTGCTTCAACTCTTCCTTGGAGGGCAAGTACAGTTGATACTTTGATGCGAAAATATTCGCATTCGCGGGCAAGGTCAATTCCACCAGGGCCTCGCTCTTTCGGTGGCACAGTACGATGCCGATGGTCGGAAGTTCGTCTTCCGCTTTCACATAGCGGTCGAAATAATTGACGTACATCTGCATTTGCCCCAGGTTCTGGTGCGTCAATTTATCGCGTTTCAAATCGATCAAGACATAGCAGCGCAGGAGGCGATTATAAAATACCAGGTCCACGTAAAAATGATCGTTGTCGAAGGTGAACCGCTTTTGACGCGCTTCGAAGAGGAAGCCCTTACCCAGTTCCAGCAGGAAGGTTTCCAGTTTATCGATTATGGCGGATTCCAAATCCTCTTCCGAGTAGGCCGGTTTTTCTTCGAGCCCCAGAAACTCCAGCACGAAAGGATTTTTAATGATGTCGGAGGCTTTTTCGATGACCAAGCCCTTTTTGGCGAGGTTGTGGATCTCGTCCTTGTCGCGGCTCAGGGCCAGTCTTTCGTAGAGGGAGCTGGCAATTTGCCGTTCGAGTTCACGGACACTCCAACTCGCAGCGGTTGCTTCGATTTCGTAGAAACGGCGTTCTTCAAGGTTATCCAAAGTCAGTAGGGTGACGTAATGGGACCAGCCTAAGGTGAAGTACTGGAGTAAAGCTTCGGAAACAAAGCGCATCTTTTCGTCGCCCGGCCTAAGGGTCGACGCCAATTCAACAGACGTTGTCTGTTGAATCTGTTCGAGGGGGAAAGAGTGGGCGGAAGCCGTTTGGCCGATGTCCTTGTAGCCTTGATAAAAAGCACGGCTCTTTCTGAGATTAACCGGCGAAACACCTTTAATTCCTTTATTTTTTAACGCTTCGGATAGATTTTCAATTAAGTGGTTCCCGTATTCAGCCCGATCCACGCCGTGTTGTTCAAACTCCACCAAATACCACCCAAATAGCCAATTTCGGACGACCAGATAGGTATCTACGGTACGGCTGGCCCGGTTTTGCAGCTCTTGATGAGCCTGCCCACACAAGTCAACCAACTGCCGGAATTCGAATGCATCGCTCATACTGTGAACCCCATCCTTTCTAGGTGCGACCACAAAACAAAAGGCGTCACGGCCGAGTCTCCTCGTTTAAATCCTGAGATAATTCCGCTTCGATTTCTTCAATACTCGGAAGGGAGCTTTTCAGGTCATCGGGCAGAGACTGCTGAATTTCCTTCTCCCAATTTGCTACTCCAATAGGATTACCAAATCCAGCAAGGGAATATTCTACCA
The DNA here is from genome assembly GCA_043766615.1 of Fibrobacteria bacterium. Lineage (GTDB taxonomy): Bacteria > Fibrobacterota > Fibrobacteria > UBA11236 > UBA11236 > Chersky-265. The sequence goes on from JAYUHW010000249.1 coordinate 3,412, forward strand.
CCATCTTGTTTTTTGATTTGACGAGTAAAAGGCCGATGGTTGGCTTGTCATCCGGGTGTCGCATCAAATCATTCACAACATTGCAATACATGTTCAGTTGGCTCACATGCCCTGGTTTAAAGTGGCCAGACTTCAACTCTACTACCACAAAACAGCGGAGTTTGAGGTGATAGAAAAGCAGGTCCAGCGAAAAATTGCTCCCACCTACTTCCATGAGTACCTGACGACCTACAAAGGCAAAGCCTTGCCCCAATTCCAATAGGAATTTCTGAACATGGTCTATCAATTTTTGTTCAAGCTCCGCCTCACGTCGGGTATCCGCTGTCCCTAGGAAATCAAAAACATAAGGATCCTTAAATACCTGGGCGGTCATGTCCGATTCCAAGGGGGGCAAGGTCGTTTTGAAATTGGTCAGCGCCGCCCCAGCTCGTTGATGCAACCGGCTTTCAATTTGATGGACTAACATGTCTTTGCCCAAACCCAGTTCTAGGGCTTTTTGCGCATACCAGAGCCGGGTTTCGGGATCCTCAAGCCGGTCCAATAAGGTGATATTACTACGCCAGGGCAATAGTGCAACGGTGCGTTGCACTATTACAGGGTCGGGCCAGGCTTCGGCGAATTTCCGCATATATTTAAGGTTTCGTGGGGAAAACCCCTGCATCTGAGGAAAAGCTTGGCGAAGATCATAGGAAAGTCGGTCGATGACCTTGGCTCCCCAACCCTCTTGCTTTTGCCGCTGCAGGATTTCGTTTCCAAAATCCCAATACATTAGAATCATTGCCGTACTTGCAGACAAGACCGCTTTGAGCCGCTCCTTAGCAATGCGCTCTTTTAAATTTTCCAGAAAGAGAACATAGCCGTCAGGTAGTGCCAAGGTTGGCATAGGGGCTGGCAAAATAACTTCCGGTTTTGACCGGCCAAGATGGTGACGCTCTTGCTTTTTTTTGTTCATACCCTAAACCCCATCTTCTCCAGATGCCCAGCCACCTTTTTCTCCAACTCCTCCACCTGACTCAGCACCTGTGGCAAGGGAGTCCCATAGCGCTCCGCCAATTCCCGCACGCGCCCGGTCAAAGCCTGCGACACGCGATCCAATTCCGATTGCACGGAAGCCGCCAAGGTGGCCAGCCATTTGTCCTCCACCACCAAGGTCTTGATATCCGCTTCGCTCAACTTACCGTATTGCGCCGCCACCTTTTCTTCCAAGGCATTCTGCGCTGCTTTGACTTCCTTAGCGGCCGTGGCCGCCTGCTCGACTAAATCAAGATACGCTTCTAGCACCTTGCGTTCATCTGCCGCCGTCTTATCCGTCTTGATCGTTTTCAATCGCGCAGCCACGGAGCCTTTGGCGATCTTACCGTCCTCGATCACTTCCGCCATCAGGCCCTCATCGCCACCATGCTCTTCCTTAAGCTCTTCCAACTTTTGATCGAGGCCGGCTGCTTCCACTTCCAGTCCTTCAATAGCCGCAGCCTCCTTCGCAAAATATCGGGCGACTAACAAGGGCATGGGAATCAGTTCCGCTTTGTACTTGAGTTTGCCGATAGTGTAATCGGCCTGTTCCTTGGTTTTCTTTTCCTTATCCTCGATGATCAATCTGGGCTTGGCCGCGTCCTTCCAACCATCGCTGACGATCATGTAGACATCGTCCTGCATGATTTCCGACCACATATCCATCAGGTGCTGGTACATATCGTAAGTGTCGATGAGTGGGGCCTCACGGAAAGTTTCCAAGAGGGATTCGGATAGGGTTTCGATCAGCGCCTTGGGCTTGCCCCCGATGGCGAGGCCTTTGAGCTTGGGCAGATGCTTGGCCTTCCAGGTAGTAAACAGCGCCGTTACCCCTTGATTAAAGGTCGTGAATTCGGCATGTCCGAAAATGGCGGCTTTGACTTCGCTGATCGGCACCTTGAGCATGGCATATTCGGGCCGGTCCGCTTTTTTCAAAATGGTGGAGCGGACACCGGGAAAGACTTTCCAGAAGCGGTCGAGGGCGTCGATGTCGCGCCGGGGAATGCCACCGCGCAAATGGCCTTCAATATCCTGGATATCCTCGGGTTCGGTGCTGTCGATATAGCGCGGGAGGTTGAGGTTGAAATCATTGCCTTCGATTTCAGCCATGGGCACCATGCGCGAGTACCGGGGCAATTCCAATTGACGCGTGAAGGCATCGACGATGAGGTGGATGTCTTGGGCACGTAGGCGGTTCTTATTGCCGTCTTTGAGAAAACCCTTGGAGGCGTCGATCATGAAAAGACCCTTGCGGGCGGCGGCTTGCTCTTTATCCAGGATGATGATGCAAGCGGGAATACCGGTGCCATAGAAAAGGTTGGCCGGTAGACCGATGATACCTTTGATATAGCCACGGCGCAATATGGTTTTGCGGATGGCGGCTTCGGCTCCGCCCCGGAAGAGCACGCCATGCGGAAGAATGACCGCGCCCTTGCCCGTGCTTTTGAGCGTGGCCAGGATATGCAGGAGAAAAGCATAGTCGCCGTTTTTATCGGGTGGGATTAAAGTCTGATCCCCGAATTGAAAACGTTTGAATTCATCTTCCTCGGGATTAAAGCCATTGCTCCAGGCCTTGGTGGAGAAGGGCGGATTGGCGACGACGAAATCAAAAGTCTTGAGTTTGCCGTCTTTGTCTTTGAAATGCGGGGTGGAGAGGGAATTGTCTTGCCAGATTTCCGCGGAAGGGCAATCGTGCAGGATCATGTTCATCTTGGCCAAGGCCTTGGTGGCATTGTCCATTTCTTGTCCGTAGATTGTGAGGTCATGGCCCGTGCGGCCCTTGGCTTCATCATGCGCCTTGAGCAAAAGCGATCCCGAACCGCAGGCGGGATCGTGGATGGTTTGCTTAGCGCTGGTGGCCTCGCCCATGCCGATGACCTTGGCCATGATGCGCGAGACTTCGGCAGGCGTATAAAACTGACCCTTGCTCTTGCCGGATTCGGTGGCGAAGTGGCGCATCAAATATTCATAGGCGTCACCGAGAATATCGTCGCCCTCGGCGCGATTGCCTTTGAAGTCGAGCGCAGGCGTATTGAAAATGCCGATGAGGTTGGAGAGGCGGTCGACCTTTTCTTTTTCCTTGCCGAGCTTGTCGCTGTCGTTGAAGTCGGCCACGTCGATGATGCCCTTGAGGTCATTGGCTTCGGCGAGTTTGCCGATGATCTTGTTGATCTTGTCGCCGATTTCCTTGTCGCCTTTGAGGGCGACCATATCTGCAAAGCTGCCGCCTTTGGGGACTTCGAGCAAGGCATCGCGCTGGCCCATGTATTTGTCGGAGACGTATTTTACGAAGAGGAGGACGAGCACGTAATCTTTGTATTGGGACGCGTCCATGCCGCCGCGGAGTTCGTCGCAGCTTTTCCAGAGGGAACTGTAGAGGTCGGATTTTTTGATGGCCATGGGATGGTCCTAACGCGGCTGGAGATGCATTTCAGGAAGGCCGAAAATTTAGGTTAATTGGGGATTAACGGGGCGTCGTTTCAATTTTCGTCGTGGCGCATTTCCATCTGTTCACGATCGATGGAAATAAGAGAAGTCAGGAATCAAAAATCTGCTGTAGATTTTCTGAAGCCACTGAATTTGTACCTTTTCCTCAATGAACTTAGATCCGTTTAAATCCCTTGACGGCTTTAACCCCAAAGCCCCCGATGACATCTTTTCCAAGCCCAAACCTAAATTCGGGGGCGGGGGCGGCGGAGCCGGTAACGGCGGTGGCGGAACAGGCCGAGCGCGCCGACCTGAACCTGAACCAGAGTTAGAGCCCCTTGACATTCCAACGGAACCCGTCGCTCCTGAGCCAGAAAAGCCCAAGCCCTCCGTCACCCTTCGAAACCCTAAGTGGGAAGTGGAAAAAGTGGGCTTCAATGAGGAAACGGACATCTCCGTTGAAGTGGACCTACCGGATAAAATCGCCCATAGGACCAAGATCGCTTTCGAGCTATTTGCTAAAACACCCGATGGGCCAAGTTTAATCGTAAAAGGCGAAGGGCATGCCAAGGATGGCAAGGCGACCTGTCGCATACCGGTTTACATTCCAAGTTATAAGGATGCTAATGGCGATAGTTTGCAGAAGGTGAATTATTTTTTCACTGCTAAGCATTCGGATTCAGTGCTTTTAGACGGATCGGCTACGACTAAGCTCGTCGATGAAATGGCTGATCGCATGATTGAATCCCATGTGTTGCCAGACGTGACCTTCGCATTTGACAAAAGCATTTTACATCCCAAACATGCCGCAGTTCTCAGGGATATGACAACCCAGATTAAAGCTTGGAGAGACAAAAATCCAGATGGAAAGTTGGCGGTATTTGGCCATGCCGATGCGGTGGGCAATGAGCAGTACAATAAGGCCTTATCGGAACGACGGGCAAAATCAGTATTTGGTTTTCTAATGAAGGATGCAGCAGCGTGGAGTGAGCTGGACCATGAAGAAAAGTGGGGGCTAGCTTACATCCAGGATTTGCTGAAAAATTTGGGGTACGATCCGGGTGCTTCGGATGGGCAGGATGGGCCTAAGACTCAGGCGGCAGTGAAGGAGTTTCAAAAAAAGCAGGGCTTGCCGGAAGATGGCAAAGCGGGGGCCGACACACGTAAGGCCATGTATCAGGCTTTTATGGATGCCAACAATGATTTGAGTTTGAAGACGAAAAACTTTGACGATATCAATGGAAGCCCAATGGCGGGTTGTAGTGAGTTTAATCTAAT
>JAYUHW010000250.1:0-8274 GCA_043766615.1 Fibrobacteria bacterium
TTATTAATACATCCTATGCCAGACTTAACCTAATTATTCCACCAGTATACTGGGATTTTTGAGTTGGGAGCGGATTGCGGCAGGGTCGATACCTTCCCCTGCATAGGAAACCAGCGGAGAAATTTCCACTATCCTGTTCTGAAGTTCTTTCTCGGATAAACCGGTAGCCAGTGCCCAGTTGCGGTGGAGGCTTAATAACAATGCCCGAGCAGAAGCGGGACTGTCCACGCCATCCTTGTTTTTAACCGGAGCAAATTCTTCCTCTCTCTGAACCAAAAGGGCTGCCATGTTCTCGGCAAGTGGAAAAAGATCAAACATGAACATTTCGAATTTGTAGGCGTTGGGAGCAACTGGATGGACAAGGACTCCTTTGGGGTCAATATATGCGATGCGCTTATGAGCAATATGGAAGGGAAGCGAGGTAGCACAATGCTTTTCCAAAAAATTCAGAGTGAAAAGATGTACGGCAATATTAGCCGAAGCGTATAAAGACATCCCGTGCGTATCCTTCGCCATCAGCATGTCTTCCGTCATTTCCGAATATTCCAGAATCGAGGGCCGGCCATTGCGACGGCAGAGTACACCCACCTTTTCGCTAGGATCAGCTTTGACCACGGCCTTGCTAGCAATTGGGAGGCCCGACTGGATTGCGTAACCCAAAAAACGCGGATCACAAATACGTACTAAGGCGTTGTCTACACTATAGACAAATACATACTCAATACACCGTCGACGCATATCCTCCATGGCGCCACTTTTGGATAGAGCTAAAAAACAGCCACCGTTGCCATTCGCTCCCATAGCCAATCGCCCTTTGGAAGCAAGTAGGATACGGCCTTGTTCGTCCACCAAGGGCATTTCACCTTGTTGGAAAAAGAAAATTTCGCTTTGGGGAATTTCAAACCAATTGTGTTCCGTAAAGTAAGCCACCGTTTCCGCATGGTTTTCGTTACTCGTCATGATGTACCACGGAATGACTTTTCCGGACTGGCGCGACAAGTTTCGCAGCCGTTCTGCCTGAATCTGAAAGAGGGATTTATGAGACGGCAATCCAATATCGAATACTCCTTTAGGTCCCGCATGTCCAAGGCGCGTGCCTTGTCCACCCGCCACCAGAAAGGCAGCAACTTTCCCTTCCCGCAAGGCGCGCATCCCCTGATTGGACATTGCTGCGCGTTCGTTTATGGCACACGCATCCCATTTACGGGCCTGCAGAGGTTCAAAAACCTCTGCAACATTTTCTTGTGAGTTCTCGGTAACAAGCTGCTTATGCAGACGAGCCAGTTCTGAAAAATCTACCGAAAGAATTTGGGAGATAAGGGAATTTTGTTCCGCTTGCGACAATTCATCGATGAAGTGAAGTAGATGCTCCTGGCCATATTGGGAAACTATAGTCCGGGCTTGATTGAAATGCTCCTGTTGTGACATGTACGATGCAATCTCCAGAATAGGGGGAATGGTATGCGTCGCTATCGCAATTTAAAAAAAATCAGGCAGCTCAGAATCAAGGCTAGGACGGAGACCAAGTGGAAACGCCAGATAATTTTGGAGTTCAATGCTTGTTGCGTATCAAATTTTTCTTTCCACTTTAGTTGGTAATGATGGTGCAGCGGTGCGCGTAGAAAAAATCGTTGACCGGTTTTCCCTTTGCTGAAATGACGGGTTAATTTGAATCCACTGATTTGAATCAACACGGACATGGCTTCGCCCAAGAAAACGATTCCCACAACGGGAAGGAAAAGTTCAATTTTTAGCAGCACGAACATAATTCCAATGACCCCTCCAAAGCCAATGGATCCGGCGTCCCCCATATAAATCTCAGCCGGGGGGCTGTTATACCAAAGGTAGGCTAGAGTGGCGCCAATTATGGATGCGCAGATGGGGAATAGCTCGTCCCCACCGGGTATGTGAGGAATCAGAAAATATTTTGCCAATATGGCGTTTCCGGAAATATAGGCTACGATCCCTGCGAACAGGGATGTGGTTATGATTGGAATGGAAACCAGGGAGTCGAGACCGTCAGTGAAATTCGCACCATTAGCGCTGGAGGTGGTGATGAGACAAATGAGGATCACGAACGCCCATCGAGGCAGGTAAGGAAGCCAGATTTCGGGTTTAACGAAAGGCATGGTAAGGTGACCGGAAAGACCGGGAATGAATTTGTAGGCAAAGATTGCGACAATAAGGGAAAAAAGAAAATAAAGAAAAAGACGCAGGCGAGCTGAAATGCCATCCGCTTTGAGCTGGTAATCAGCCTTGGAAAGCTTGCCCTTCGCCACCAATTTCTTGTTTCGAATTTTTATGACATCATCGATGCCGCCGATGGTGGAATATGCTATTAAGATCAGCAGGGCTGATATGGAGTAGGCATTGAGTTTGGCAAAGCTGAGGGAGGCCGCTAGAACGGCAAAGACCAGCAACATCCCGCCCATAATGGGAGGCGATTTTCGTTTGCCATGATCAAAGTCGGAAGTGGCGTCGAGGCGATTGAGCAGTGCGATGTAACGAGGCATGGCCAGGAACACGAGTAAGGATGCAAAGAGAGAAGCCGCTCCGGCGCGAAACAGCCGGTCGTCGAAAAGCGCGTAATGGGTCCAATGATAAAGCAAATAGGAAAACATTTTTCAGATATCCCTAGGTTAATGTGGCTGGGGAATTGGCTTGCAGCCGGTTCTTGATGTCGGAGTATAGGTCTTTAAGGCTGTCCTCGATCGATATGAGAGGCTTCCACCCGGTCAATGTCATTATTTTTTCCGGACTGCCCACCAACAGGGGAATATCAATAGCCCTTTCCAGAGCTGGATCAATCCTGGTTTCAATGGGGCAGCCACTGAGACTGATCAGGAAATTCACCAAGTCACGAATGGTACGGGCCTTCCCGGAACAGACGTTGTAAACTTCCCCAGTTTTGGCTCGTTTGGCGAGCATGGCAATGGCACGGGCTTGATCCCTCACATCCAGGTAATCACGGGAAACATCTAGGTTACCTGTGTAGATTGCGGTTTCACCGTCGTACATTTCAATGGATGCGATTTGCACCGCCACGGAAGGAAGCACAAATTTGCGTTCCTGAAAGGGTCCGGTACTGCTGAAAGGACGAATGGTGACAATGTCCAAGCTGTGGGCTACAATAAATTGTTTGGCCAGTAGTTCACAGGCGGCCATTGCGGTTGCGTACGGAGTGAAGGGGATGGGAGGGTCGGTTTCACGGTGAATAATATCCACAACACCACGGCCTGCACCATAAATTTCCGATGAGCTCACCAAAAGCACCCGTGCCTTGGGTACGGTAAGCCTAACCGCTTCGAACAGATTCTGGGTGCCAAGAATCAAGAGCTGCAAAATGGTGTTCGGCTTCACCTGTGACGTACCCAAGGAGAAGCCCTGTGAAACCATGTGGTAAATTTCGGTTGGTCGATGCTCTCCCAGAACTTGCAGCAAACTCTTGAAGTCCAGCAGGTCACCAGTGAGATAGGTCACGTCTTGCAGGGTTATATGGGATTCGTGATCCTCTGCTGAATAGGACACCAGCTTGTCTTTGCCATGAGAAAGTAGGTTGAGCAGGTGATAACCTAAGAAGCATGTGCCGCCGGTTAAAAAAATGGTCATGCCCTCGGTTCCTGCACTACCATCAAGGCGAGGAGAACCTGCTCCTTATCTATATCGCGTACAGATTGTACGGCTCCAATACGGGTGGGAAGGATGTAGACTCGATTGCCATCGTCGACTTTTTTATCTAATCCCATGGCATCCCACACCTGTGCTGGATGTAATGGTTTGTCAAAAAATTTGGGCAATTCCAATTTATCCAGTAGATTGCGCTGTTCCATTTCTCCTATTGGATCCAGCATTCCAATCTGAACTGCCAGTCGGGCGGCTACACGCATACCCAATGCCACGGCCAATCCATGCGGCAAGTTTCCATATCCGGCCAAAACTTCCAAGGCATGGCCGAAGGTATGGCCATAATTCAAATTGGCGCGCCCGCCATCTTCGGTTTCACGTTCATCTTTTCCCACCACCGAAGCCTTAATAGCGCAGGAACGTAAAATCAATTCACGGATAAGTGCGGGTTCTTTATTGAGTATGCCCGCGCTATTCCTGTCTAGGAAGTCAAAAAAGTAGCGGTCTGCGATAACGCCGTATTTTACCACCTCCGCAAGGCCAGCCAAAAATTCTTGACGAGGTAGGGTTTGCAGGGCTGATATGCTAATCAGGACTGCCTTGGGTTGGTAGAACGCCCCGATCAAATTCTTTCCAAATGGGTGATTGACTCCGGTTTTTCCACCGACGCTGCTATCTACCATGGAGAGCAGCGTGGTTGGCACTTGTAGGAAATCAATTCCGCGCAAATAAATAGCAGCAGCGAATCCCACCATATCGCCTACAACTCCGCCGCCAAAAGCGACCAGAGTGGTCTTTCGCGGTAAGGCATGGCGAAGCATGAAGGTAAAAAGCTTGTTCAGTGACTTTAGGCTTTTTTCTTCTTCTCCGGGTTTGAAGTAAAAAATTCTGCAATCTCCGAGTGCGGACCGTAATTGATCCAACATGTGCTTTTGTTCGGCCCGAAGATTAAAGTCGGTGACGATTAAAAAACGTTGCGCGCAGCCTGATTTGGCTGCGATGCTATCGATATGTTCAGCTAAGTTGGTCTCGACATAAATAGGATAGCTGCGTTCCTTGAGGCTTACCATCAAGGGCTTGAGCTCCTCGATTTGGAGTCGATGAATAATACGACGGGTTAATATGTGGTGGGGGACGCTTTCATCCGACTCGAAATGGAATTCAGCGAGATCGTATAGTGGTTTGCGATCGACGAGCAACTGCTTGATCTTTAGCATTTTGGATTCATCATCCAAATTGGCGAGCAAGGGTCTAGAATCTTTTTTTCGATTGACTCTTTCCAGAATCACTTCAGGGCTGGCAGACAGTCCAACCAAAATCCCGGATCTTCGAATGATTTCGATAGCGGAAGGATTGAGCAAGGTACCACCACCCAAGGACACGACCAATGGACCTTGATGGCTGATCTCTTCCAATATTTCCACTTCCATGCGCCGGAAAGCGTCTTCGCCTGCTTCCGCGAAAATCTCAGCTATGGTTTTTCCGGTCTTTTCCTCAATGACCTTGTCGAGATCAAAAAATTTCCAGCCTAGTGATGCTGCTGTCAAAAAGCCGATGCGACTTTTCCCCGAGGCCATAAAGCCGGTGAAGTAAATATTACGTGTGAGAGGCAAGGACATGGTTAGTTTGGCTCAGAAAATTTTGGGTGAATTGAGGCCGGATGTCGGCGTGGGTTTGTGATCATCTGGACGGCCACTTCGTTCCAACTGTTCTCGAGCAGAAGCAAAGAATTGGGTAACATCAGGAGTTGTGCCTGTCCAGACTTTGAAAGAGGCAAGGCCCTGGTGGACCAGCATTCCCAGGCCTCCCACGGTTTTGAGACCAAAATCCTGTGCCAATTGAATAAGACGGGTTTGTTCGGGGACATACACAATATCATAAACAATCTGGCCTGCATGAAAATCTCCGGCCTGCAGTGGGCTGGACCCACTATTTGGATGCATGCCGAGCGACGTTGCGTTGACGATGATTTGCATGGTAGGGCTTAAGGCAGCATACTCGCTCAAAGCTGCAAATTCCAAAACGGGTGCGAAGGGAACCTGAATTTGATCGGCCAGCGTAGCAGTAATTTCCAACGCCAATTTTTTAGTCTTGGCGACATCACGCCCGATCAGGACTACACGTGAAGGTTTGTCCATGGTCAGCAATGCGAATGCGATACTACGCGCTGACCCTCCATTGCCAATAATAGCTACTGATTTTCCCTCGAAGCTGTAACCGGCCATTCGAAAACCTTCCAGGAAGCCCTGTGGATCTGTGGTAGTACCAAGTAGGCGACCATTGTCGTTCACTATCGTATTTACCACGCCCATCATGCGGGAAATATCAGAAAGCTCATCCAGAAAGGGAAGGACAGCTTCTTTATGGGGTAGGGTGACATTGGCACCGCGAAAATTGAAGAATCTGAGTGCCTCCACAGCTGACTTTAAATCCGCCTGGCGCACTCGCAGTGGCACATAAGCGAAATCGATCCCATTGTGTTCAAAGGCAGGATTGTGCATGGCCGGTGACAAAGAATGGGAGACTGGATCTCCGATCAGGCCTATGAGTCTGGTGGTACCGAGGATTGTCATATTTCTGTTGCCTTAGGGGAGAAAGCCAAAGCGATAATCCCTTCCAGAAAAAGTAATAATATTGCCGCCAGGATGAGCTTGGGCCAGAGCGTCACAACGGAAGCCAAGCCTGTCACCGAAGTCCTACTAGATTGTACTATGATACGACCTCGAAAATCCTTGAACTCCGAAAGCCAAGTTGTTTTGTTCTTTTCGTTTTCGCGCTCCCAATCCGAACCAGATGCCAGGTTCACGGCAAATTCTGTAGTGTCCGATGCTTGAATAACCTTGTAAATACCCAGGCGATCGAAGGGTCCCAAATAAAGTCGCTGACCTTCCATGTGTACTTTTGAAAAAATCATGCCTTCCGGATCGCGGATTTCCGGTGAAGTGGCGGCTTCCGAAACGGAATGGTGGTAGGCATCCACTTGGATATCATCCAGGTCCAAAATAAAAATGGAATCGGAAGGGATGGAAAGGTTTTGGGCTTGCCCTTCAGTGCCCGTTTCTTGCAGGGCCTGATGAACCAATGGCGTGATCGGGCGGACCCCGAGATCGCACCAATCGAGATTATCGATATCGGTGGTCCAAAGTAAAACTTTGCCTCGATGAAAATTTCCGGCTACAAGTACGGCACCGTCCTGGCGGGAAGGGGCTGTTGCCCCATCCGAATTCTGAGTGGATATGGGATCCGTTTGGGATAAAAGAAACTCGGTTCCTGAATCCGGCAAAAAAGCAAATCGCTTATGGACGTTGCCCAAGCTACCGAGATCTTTCGGAAGGGATCCCAGTCGGGCCAAGGCTATTCGATTGATGGAAACGAGTGCGCTGGTTGGGGACTCGACGAGATTTCCCAAGCGACCCATTCGTAGCGGTTGCAACAGAAACCGGTTTAGCATGGGAATGTCGGTTTCCTGGCCCACGCCAATGATGAGCTTGCCGCCCTTTTTCACAAACTCCACGGCCCGCGCATAACCCTGCTGATCCCGATTCCTATCATTTGCCAAATAGACCACTTTCAAAGTGGTGCTTTCAATCCAAGGAATATCCTTGAGGCCGGCTACATGTTCAATCCTACGAAAATAAGTTTCCTTTCCAAGGCTGGGAAGCGAAGCCAAAATACTCCCCGTATGAGCCATTTTCCATGCCCCGGCATTGGGAAAGCAAAAAAAATAATCTGGTGCGGCAAAGCCTAATTGGGGCAGGGAAAGCTTTCCGGTCGTTTGCGGACCTTCACTTAATGGAATGGTAACCTCCATGTGACTGCCTTCTGCGGTGGATTCTTGATACAGTTTTCCGTTAACGTAGACTTCCAATTTACCCGGCTTGTCCTTTGGCGCATTTGGGTTGATGCCTGTGATCATTTTCATAATGGGCCCATCGGAGGCGGGGGTGGCTTGCATGCCCATGAATGCTTGTACCCGGGCCCCAGCTTTTTGGTAATCTGTAAAGACAAGTTGCAGTCCGGGATTTTCCTTAAGCGCCCGCAGCAAGGTCGCTTTGGCAGGATACAAATCGATCCATGCGAAAACGGGAATGTGGATTTGAACCGTGCCGGCATTGGCACCCAGGGTTGTCATCAATCGAGATAGGCCGTCTCGATAGTTTCCAAAGCGATCAGAAACCGTCCACATTCCTGGGCCATCCTCTATGAGCGGAACGCATACAGTATGTGTTCCTTCCGTAGAATCGAGTACATGTAGTCTCAATCGCTGCAATTCTAATTCGTTTTTTCCAGATTCCGTTGACAGCCTGCCGTAGATTCCATTATGGATGAGCGCCAATGAGTGGTCAGTATGCGCATTCGAACCCTTAATGGAGTTGAGAACGGGATTGGCGAGGGCGAACAACAAGCAGAGTAACAGCAAGGTCCTGATCAGCAAGAGCAAGAAATTTTTCAGCCGGTGCCGATGCATGGATTTGGCAAATAGGTCGCGGACCAATAGTAAGCTGGGAAAAGGCTGTTTGCGCAATCGTTGGCGGCCCAAAAAATGAATGGCCAACGGTACTGCTAAAGCGGCGCCCAACCACAAACTGAAAGGGCTGAGCAGTGAGAACATATTTTAAGACCGAAGCAGAATTTGGCGCATGGCTTGGA
>JAYUHW010000251.1:0-15962 GCA_043766615.1 Fibrobacteria bacterium
ATTGTGCATATCGGCTGGATTTGCCACCCCGCCTTTTCAGGTTTCCGCGGGTCTCAAGCTTTCCTGGGAAGGTTTGCAGTGGTATCAGTCACTGCGATATCATCGGTATTTGGGCAGAACCTTCTTATCTGGTGTTGCGTTTACACACGAATTGGCGAATGGGGGCCAATAGCGGGGATATCTATAAATCACGGGTAGAAACTTATCATTAGATAAATCCGCCTGATTCCTTGACTTCCAACCGATTATTCCAGAAAATTGGGAGTCTTGTCATTGTTCCGGCACGAGGAAAATGCCTTCTCCGTCCTGGTGGAAGTTTTCTGTAAAATGATCAAATTATCGCTGGAAGAAATCAAACCAGGTATGGTACTGGCTAAATCCATCGTCACCGAAAATGGGGAATTGCTGCTATCTGCCGGTTACGTGGTGAATGAAAGAATTATCGCCAAAATGCGCGACATTGAATTGACGGCGTGTTGGATAGTTGAAGAAGGAACCGAGCATATCGTTCCTGAAGAAACGGTCAATGAACAGCTTGCTTTGCAATCCCAATTTATCGTGCAGGAAAACGCGGACATTCTCAAGCAGGTGGCTCAAGTTAAAAGCCTAACCCAGGCTGGAATCTCCAAAGTGCTTGCTGATACTTCGCGGTTCAAAAATATCATTGCCGTGGAGGAAATAAAAAAGATTGTCAAAGCAATCCTGGAAGACCTGCTCAATAAGGAGTCGGCAAGCGTCAATCTGAATTCGATCCGGACTAAAAGCGGATATCTGTATCAGCACGCCCTAGACGTAACCATAGTTGCCATTATTTTGGCTCATAAATTGAAATACACAAACCGTGAAATAGAAGAGTTGGCATTGGGTTGCTTACTGATGGACTTGGGAGTGGTTGTATTTCCGGAATCCCTGATGAATAAATCAAATCCGCTTAACGAACAGGACGCAGCCTTGTATCGAGAACACCCCACTTTGGGTTATGCCATCCTGCGTCAAAACGAACGATTGAGTATAACTACTGCGCATGTGGCTTATCAGCATCATGAGCGCCAAGATGGAACTGGGTATCCAAGAGGATTGCGCGGTGATAATCAAATTCCCATCAAAACCTTGAGTCCCCAAAAGGGAATGATTCATCGCTATGCGGAAATCGCCGCGGTTGCCGACACCTATATTTCCTTAATCCAACCCAAACCGAATTCTGTTCCGCCGCTCTCACCGGCCGATGCCATGAGAATAGTGATCCGGGGGGCAGGCACGCATTTAAATCGGTCGCTGGTTGACGCATTCATCACCATTGTACCCGTATTTCCTATGGGTTCCAGGGTGGTAATAGTTGAGGATAAAAAATATCGAAAATACACGGGCTTTTCCGGGGTAGTGGCCCGCACCAATGCGGACAATGCGGAGAAACCGGTACTGCTTATCATTTTCGATCGGGAAAAAAAGAAAATCAAACCTTGGACATTGGATCTTGCTTCGGAAGAGGGGTTTAAAATCCAGTTCGCGCGTTTGCAGTAGGCTTTCCATTAAGGTGAACTCCGATATTAGTACATTTACCCTGGAAAGTAGGGGAAAATCCACCATGGAATCACCCTTGATAGAACTCCCAGTCGCCATTCAGGCCTACCTGGAAAACCTCCGGGTGGCCAAAGGCTATTCCGAAAATACCCTATCCGCCTATACCCGGGATCTGGCTAAATTGGAATCTTGGGGCGCTTCTCGAAAATCCGAAAATAAAATATCCACTGTTGCCGATCTTACAAAGCGCAATCTGCAACTTTTTTTGGCGAGTCAAGTGCCTAGGTTGGCAGCCAGTAGCCAGGGACGATTATTGGCCTGTCTTAAGGGATTCGGAAGATTCCTTATATCCAACCACGGTTTGACCCGCAATCCTGCCCAAAATATTGCCTTTCCCAAACAACCATCAAAATTGGTTTCCGTTGCCAATGAAGCCTTTCTCACGGAAGTTTTGGCGGAGGAATCCTCGTCGTTTGTTCAGGCCCGCACCCGCCTATGTCTGGAAATGTTTTATGGGTCAGGCCTTCGACTCAGCGAATTGGTTGGTTTGAAATGGAGCCACATCAACAAGCATGACGCGTCCATCCGGGTTTTGGGAAAGGGCAACCGTTTTCGTACTGTCCCACTTACGCAGGCTGCCCAAGCCATGCTCGAAGCCTATCAGTCCATCTGTCGAGACACTGGTATTTTTGACCAAGGACCGGTATTGGTATCCGCAAACGGCAAGGCGGTTGGGAAGCGTATTATTCAGAGAACCGTAACTGACCGGTTACACTCGATGGGAAGGCAAGGCAAGTCTTCGCCCCATGTGCTCCGGCATTCCTTTGCCACCCATCTTCTTGATAATGGTGCGGATCTTATGGCCGTTAAGGAAATGCTCGGGCATGTCTCATTGTCCACCACGCAAAAGTACACGCATGTTTCGGTAAAAAAGCTCAAGGATACCTACGCCAAAGCCCATCCTCGGGCGTGACGCGAAAGTGAAACCGATGGAACAGGAATACGCAGGCATGAATGCGGAAATCGATGAACTAAAAAAACGGAATGCCGAATTGGAAAGTAAAGTCCGGCAACTAACCGCCGATTTGGAGGCTGCGGAACAGGCATCGCGTCCATTGTATGTATTGGCCGACAACATCTCGGACAATATTTATTTCAAAGATATGGATTTCCGCTACCGGTGGGTAAACCGGAATATGCATCTCGTCCATGGGTTTCCGGATCGCGCGGGTATCTTGGGTAAAACCAGTTGGGATATTTTCGATCCTGCTCGTGCCCAACAAGTCCAGACGGATGATGAACGGGTCATTAAAACTGGCGAATACATTCTCAATAAATTGGAAACCGGGAAGTACGCCGATGGCACGCCCATGTGGAATGTCACGACTAAAATTCCACTTAGGGATCCGCAGGGAAACATTATCGGACTTTGCGGCATTTCCAAAGACTTCACCAGAATGATTTTGGCGGAACAAGTGCTGTCCCAAGAGGGCGTTCTCAGAAACGATTTATTGGAAAACCTTCCAGATGGCGTGTGGTTTAAGGACCGCGAAAGCCGGTTTACCTGGGTTAATAAGCACGTGCTGGAGATACTTAATCTGTCCAACTTGAGTGATATCCTCGGTAAAACAGACTTTGATCTTTTTAGTAAGGAGCATGCAGAAGAAGCACGACAAGACGAAATACGTATCATGGAATCCGGTCAAGCCATGACCAATAAGCTTGAGCAAGACAATTACGGAGACGGAACGCCACGCTGGGTCTATACCACAAAAATCCCACTAAAAGACTCTCATGGCAATATCATCGGAACCTGTGGAATCACTAAAGATGTGACAACTTTAAAGAAGGCCGAAGGAATCCTGGTGCGCGAAGGCGCCTTGATGAACGAATTGCTTAATAACACGCCCGATATTGTCTTCTTCAAGGATCGCGAAAGCCGCTTTACATGGGTCAATTCCGCCATGTTTGCTCTGACTGGCATGTCCTCTAAAGCCGAAGTTTTGGGAAAAACGGATTTTGACTTTTTCTCTAGAGAACATGCCCAGGCAGCCCGTGATGATGAGTTGAAAATCATGTCCGATGACAAGTACGTTATCAACAAGTTGGAAGTCGACAATTACGCCGACGGCACTCCTCGATATTCCTATACGTTTAAGAAAGCGTTACACGATATGCATGGGGAGATCGTGGGAACCTGCGGCATTTCCAGAGATGTCACGGCGTTAAAAAAGGCCGAAGATGCTTTGGCGCTTGAAAGCAATTTGCTAAAGGTTCTGCTCGACAATATTCCTGACGCCATTTATTTCAAGGATACTCAAAGTCGATTTGTGAGGGTAAGCCGGGCCATTCATTTGGAAGGCATACAGAATGTTGCAGATGCGATTGGGAAAAGCGATTTTGACTTCTTCTCAATTGAACATGCCCAGCAGGCATTTGATGATGAGCAAGAGATCATGCGCAGCGGCATTCCCATTGTAGATAAAGTGGAGCGAGAGACGTTCACCAACAATCGTCCCGATGCTTGGGTATCAACCACCAAGGTGCCTGTATATGGTACAGATGGTCAGGTTTCCGGAATTGTAGGGATTTCTCGCGATGTTACTGAGCGCATGGCCGCTCAGGAAATCATCCGCAAAGCCAAAGACGATTTGGAGATTAGGGTTCAGGATCGCACGGCTGCACTCGTTCAGGAAATCAAAGAGCATCTTCGCACGGAAAGGGCGTTGCGGGAAGGTGAAAAGATGCTCCAACAGGCCAATCTTGGCTTGGAGTCGCGAGTCGGTCAATTGCACTTTCTGAATTCTGCTGCTCACCAGCTCGCCTTGTATCCCCATCGGAAAGAGCTTTTACCTGCAATTGTTAAAAACTTTGTGGGCTGTCATCCCGGAATCGAAGCGGCTATTTGCGAGATGGGGAATGCAGGTTATGAATGCGGCGCCACGTCCACTCGGCTTTCCGAGCCAGAACATAGACGAGCCTGCGCCGGATTTCTTTCTCAACAGGGACAAGACCCACTACTCTTTCCTGTTACTATTGCCAACCGTAAGACATCACCTGCAATTGGAAAAATTGATTTCCTGGGAATGGATGACTATCCTGTTTACTTAGCGATTCCCTTGCTCGTAGAAGAAAAGCCGCTTGCCGTGGTGCAAATTTTTGCTCCAACAGCTTTCCTCTCTTGGTACGAACAGGAAAATGTCATTATCAATACATTAGCTACACAGGCAGCCATCAGTCTTTCCAATGCCAACAACTTCTTAGAGCTGGATAAGAAGGCACGGCTTGCTAGTGAGTTGGAAGTGGCCCAAACCATACAAAGGCGGTTTACACCAAAGGATAAGCCCAACATTCCCCGCATTAACCTTTCCGGTGCGTACTACCCCGCAAATGAGGTGGGTGGAGATTACCTCGATTACTTCCAGACGGATCAGGGGAGCTGGGTTATTGTCATCGCAGATGTAAGCGGTAAGGGCATTCCCGCAGCCTTGGTCATGACCATGTTGCGTAGTACTTTCCGGGCGGAGGCCCGTTATGAAAGCTCTGCAAAGAAATTGATGTGCGCGGTCAATGACCTTATGATAAAGGACTTGGATGATAAAAGCTTTGTCACGGCCCTCTGCTTAATAGTCGACAAGGAGGGGAAGTCAATGTCTTATGCGCGTGCCGGACACCCCCCTTTGCTGATTCAGCATGCCGGAACCGGTGAAAAACCAACTTCCATAAATTCCAAGGGGATGGCGCTTGGAATAGTCGGTGGCCCTATGTTTGTTGGTGCCATGGAAGAGTTGGAAATTGAGTTGGTAGCCGGGGATCGCTTCCTTATCTTTACCGACGGCCTTTTGGATGCCATGGATAAAGACCGGAATTTTTATGGACTGGAGAGACTGCTTAAAATATTAACTAGTGGTTCGGCCTTTCAACCGGATTTGTTGCTGAAACGTATCCTGGAAGATGTTCGCGTTTTTACCCGCAACGAACCCTATCACGACGACTTGACCATGTTGGCCATGGAAGTGCAATCTTAAAACCGGTTGTTCGCAGTTGAAGTGTTAGCGGCTCTTGGCTAACACAGCAGTTAAGTTTTCGATGAATCGTTTGTTTTGCGTCGGTGTTCCAATAGTCACCCGATTCCAATATTCCAGTCCAAAGCTTCTCAAAGCTCGAATGATCATACCCCGCTTCAGCAGGTCTTCACAAATATCAACGGCCGGCCTTTTGGTTTGGAAGCAGATGAAATTTGCCTGAGTGGGGACAAAATTGAGTCCCAACTTTTTGAACTCCAACTCCAAATATTTTCTTCCCACTAGATTGTTTTTATAGGAACGAGCCCGGAAGGATGCATCTGCAAGAGCGGCTAGGGCACCGGCTTGTACTAGCAGGTTTACATTGAAGGGCGTTTTAACCCGGGCAGCTTCGCGTATAATCAAGGGATGGGCAAAGGCGTAACCTAAGCGCATGCCCGCCATGCCAAAAATTTTGCTGAAAGTGCGGCAAACAATCAGGTTTGGGAATTTGGATAAAAGCGAAAAACATTGAGGAAAATCGGCGGCATCCGCGTATTCGCAATAGGCTTCGTCCACAACCAGCAAGGTTTTTCGGGGCAAGGCTTCCAATAAATCGACCAATTCCGATTGTGTGAAATAGGATCCGGTGGGGTTATTGGGATTGCAGAGGAAAATCAACTTCGGTTTAATGGACAGTTTGGCTTTGAAGGCTTTTAAGTTATAGCGGTTATTTTTCAGGGGGATTTTGACCACTTTCCCATCCAGGACTCGGGCCGAGAACTCGTATTCAGAAAAGGTGTTCTCGGAGATCAGAACTTTTTCCCCAGGATTGAGAAATGCAGCCGCAATCATGAGAAGCACTTCATCGGAGCCATTACCGACCATGACCTGGTCGAGGGACAGGCCGTGGGCATTTGCCAATGCTTGTCTAACCTTTCGGCTGGAACCATCCGGGTAAAGGGAAACTTTCGGTAGGGCCGCTCTAATGGCAGCAATGACCTTGGCACTGGCTCCCAAAGGGTTCTCGTTGGACCCCAGTTTAGTGATGGAGGGCGGGTGGTATGCGGCCTGTACGTCTTCAATGGATCGGCCAGGAACATAAGGCTTAAGCGCCTGGATGCTTTTGCGGGCCATAGTTAGAATGCTAGCCTCATTCCATCCGGTCGGGGCAGTACTGGATTTTCGAAGTGTTTTTTTCATAAAGTCTTGTCCTCAAATTAGTTATTCGCCCAGCAGCTTTAAAATTGTAACATGAAATCCACAAATCCTTGGGAAATATACATTGCCACTGCAAGCGGCAAATACAGGCAGATGGGGGCCAAATAATCCTATTATTTCAACGGATACGACGCACTTGGGGGAAATATGAAATGTAACATTTGGGTTACGCTAATCGGATTATCGGCTTTTCAGATGGTTTTTGCGCTTAATCCCATCCATGAGGCTTCCTATAACCTGGTCCCTGGAAGCACTTTTCAATGCGCAACAACAATGTCTGGGGGCGCCTACATGCGGTCCCAAACCACCTCCATATTCGACATGCCCGTTGCCATTGCCTTACAAGCTACTCCGCGAGTAGAGTTGGGTGCCCGTTTGCAAAGTCGTTGGGGGGATGTGAAAGACAATATCCCTTATTTAATCTTCGGGGTAAAGTGGTTGACGCTAAAGCATACCAGTGTTCAGGCGGATCTCATGATCGGCACCAATCTAAATACTGGCAAGGGTTTCTCAATATCCACCCATCACAAATTCCAATACCTTCCCAGGCTATCAGCTCCTTTGGTGACTCATTTTGGTTTCATGGAAGCCTTGGTGGACCGAGATGCACTCATGGCCATGGAAATCGGATACTACCCCACCTTGGCGGTGACCCATAACCTGGCATTGGAATGTGGTTTGATTTCGTCCAGTCAAACCAAGGGTTTTGAGGATTATCTGGCTGTGGATTTACAGCCGGCATTGCGCGTAAAATTTGGACATCAGTCCGAACTCATTTCCGCACTGGCCATAGGTTTGGCGGGCCGAATGCAGGAAAAAATGCGTGCTAAGGTCGTTATCAATTATGGAATTTAGTCACGGGGCGGACGGGGCGGATTAAATACAGTTTGGGTTCAACCCGCACCAGGCAAGGTCGCTGCCGCCTGTTTGGCCGCTTCCAGAACCATTCCCAATTTTTCCTTCAGATCCGGATCGGCTTTTCTTTCTTCTAAAATCAAGCTCACATAGCCCATAATTCCAGAGAGCCCATTGTTTAGCGTATGGAGGGTATCGGGTGTGATACCTACGTTAACCCGACCGTTGTGAATGTTTGGCAAAGATTCACGGATGCGGACAACTTCTTCTAAACCGTTAGTGGCTGGGCTTCGTTCAAACTGGAGCGGTCGTAAGGTATAGGCGCTGAGAAGCGTGGCATGGTAAACAAGCCAGGCCTTTTCCATAAAATCGTTCATGGTTTTACGTTGAATGGCAATTTCCCCGTCCAAGAAAGGAAGCTTGAAAGTGCCTTGCGGAACCGCTTCAATCTCAAAGGCCATGCCAACGGTACGGATAAACTCCAGGATGTCTGAGGATAGGCAGCCTTGTGCTTTGAGACGCATGCCTTCTAAATAGCCGCTGTGGGAAAGAATGGCTTCCATTCGAGGCGGCAGGCCGGAAGGCTGTTCCAAGGTCCCGTCATCCAGGGCATCCCAATCCATGGAGCTGTGCAAGCCCTCCAAGTATCTCAGCAATTGCATGAGGTAGCGTTGGGTTATTTCAAAAGATCCATTTTCCATGTCCAAAAAGTAAGTATGCAAATGGCAATTCCGGCCTGGCCTTGTTAAAATTACCCCAATAAAATCTTTTGTCCGTTGGTAACCATGCTTGAAACTCTAAATATCGCCGAGGTTTTCTATTCCATCCAAGGAGAAGGCTTTCATGCGGGTACGCCGGCGATTTTTATTCGCAGCGCTGGCTGCAATTTAGCCTGTGATTTTTGTGACACAGACTTTTCGCCCAAGGAAAAATGGACTCCAGAACTCCTATGGGAAAAAATCGCACCCTACACTTGCCGCTTTGTAGTGATAACCGGAGGAGAGCCCACCATTCAACCCAAGGCCATGCGTAGTTTCATTTCATTACTGCGTATTAAGGGCTATTATGTGACATTGGAAACCAATGGAAGCTCTTTGGACACCTTGGGTGTGGACTGGGTTACGGTCAGCCCAAAGCTATCACAAAAGG
This sequence comes from Fibrobacteria bacterium, assembly GCA_043766615.1. Taxonomy (GTDB): domain Bacteria; phylum Fibrobacterota; class Fibrobacteria; order UBA11236; family UBA11236; genus Chersky-265. Next base: position 8,751 of record JAYUHW010000251.1, read on the forward strand.
GGCAATGGGTTTTGAAGCAGGGACAGGAACTCAAACTGGTATATGAATCCCAAGATCTGGGATTCTATGAGAACTCGTCCTTTACGCATTATTATCTACAGCCCAAAGAAATTCGATCTGAAAAATGGGGCGGGGGAATGCGGGATGTGGCCGCGACTAAGTTGGAATGGGCTAAGACGACAGCAGCGGTTATGGCCAACCCTCGATGGAAACTTTCTTTTCAGCTACACAAAGAACTGGGCCTGCGATAGGCGCTGATTTTTCTTCAGGTTCAACTGTTTTCGGGGCAATATCTATGGTGACCTTCAATAAAGAAGCCGATTGGAAAGCAAAGGATCGCGATTGTCTGGTTGTTTTTTCCGGAGGTCAGGATTCCACTATCTGTTTGCATTGGGCCTTGCAAACGTTTCGATCCGTAAAGGCCATTTTTTTTGATTATGGTCAGCGGCATGCCTCGGAACAAAAGGCCGCGGAAATCATTGCGGCAAAATTATCGGTTACACTTAAAGTGTTTCGTCTCGATTTCTTCACCCAATTGGGAGGAAATGCCCTGATAGACTCCCGCTTGGATATCGAAGCTTTATCCACAAATGTAGGCAGCTCAGAAGTCACTTCGGTACGCGCTTCCGCAAATCTTCCCAATACATTTGTACCGGGGCGAAACCTAGTATTTCTGACTTATGCGGCCAGTTATGCGTATACGCTTGGGATTCGGGACCTGGTCACGGGTGTGTGCCAAACGGATTACAGCGGATACCCGGATTGCCGAGCTGCGACCATGACAAGTCTTGAGCAGGCGCTATCTCTTGGGTTGGGCTGGACTGTACCTGACGAACCGGCTCAAACGGGTCAAGGACTTATTCTCCATACTCCATTGATGTTTCAATCCAAAGCAGATTCGGTTCGTTGGGCCGTGCAATTGGAGGCGATGGACTCTCTAGCTCATAGCCACACCTGCTACGAGGGCTTATTTCCGCCTTGTGGGCAGTGTCCTTCCTGCTTGCTTCGGATTAAAGGATTCCAGGAAGCCGGGATGCCTGATCCATTGACCACGCGCATTAAAAAAGCGTAACCAGACTGAATTTGATTGGGACTTCGTTTGTCCTCCATATATATCATGGAGCGCATGTTTTTTTCTAGTCTCAAATTATGGTTTTTGGGGGCTAGAATAGGTATCCTTGTGGAAAATTAGGGTGGTGTACAATGGATGACGGTAAGTATGACGTTTGTGTGATTGGATCCGGACCCGGCGGCTTTGGGGCTGTCATGCGCGGATTCGATTTTGGCAAGCGTGTTGCGATGGTGGAAGCCGCCAATATCGGTGGGGCCGGCATTATGCACGGTGCAATGACTTCAAAAACCCTATGGGAACTTTCCAAGGATTACGCCGTGGCTTCAGCCGTGGACCGAGGGTACCGGTCTTCCAACCTCGCTGTGGATTATGAAAGAGTCCGAGACACTGTAATTCAAGCCGCCAAGGAAAAGCAGTATCAAATGCTTTCCCAAATTGAGACTTTTTCCACTCCTCGTTGGAAGGGACCGGGTTCCATTACCTTGAAAAAAGGCTGGGCTACTTTCATTGACAATAAAAGCATTGAAATTGCAAAGCCGGATGGCAGCACGGAAATCTTAAGAGCCGATTTTTTTGTGATTGCCACGGGATCGCGACCTCGAGATTTTCCCGGAATAGAGGTCGATCACCATCGGGTTCTCAGTTCCGACGACTTGCTGAGTCTAAAGGCATTTCCAAAGCGCATCTTGATCATCGGCGCCGGTGTTATCGGGTGTGAATACGCCACCATTTTTTCAAACTACCATCAAACCAAGGTCCATTTACTCGATCGTCAGGATCGGATTCTCCCAAATGAGGACGCGGATATCAGCGAGTTTGTAAATACCAACCTTACCGCACGAGGAGTGGACGTCTACCATAATTCCATCATGCGCAAAATCACCCATCACCCTGACTATTTGGAAGCTGTCATCGACTATGAAGATGGGCGAACCATGGTTTTGGAAGTGGATGTGGCTCTGGTATGTGTTGGCCGTGTACCCAATCTCGGTAAATTGGGGTTGGAGAATGTGGGTATCAAGATAAATTCCCGCGGAGGCTTGGATACGGACGGCGACTGTCGGGTCAAGGGAAGCATATTTGCCGTAGGCGATGTGACCCAGCATTCCGCCCTCTACAATGTTGCGGAAATGGAAGGGCGCTATGCTGTTAAAGCCATGTTTCTGCGCAATAAATATCCGCTGCGTTATAGCAACATGTCTACCATCATGTTTTTCAATCCTGAGGTTGCCGCGGTGGGACTCAATGAGCAAACGTGTCGAACCAACAACATTCCCTACCGAGTGGGCTATTACTCCAATGCTCTACTGAACCGCGCCATTGCCATGCGCCGAACCGATGGCTTTGTCAAAATATTGGTCAGCGATGACGGGCAGGATCGCATTCTAGGAATGCGCGCGGCTGGCCCGCAGGCCTCCAATACCATCATGGTGATTGCGCATCTTATGGATCAGGACAAAGGCGTCACCGATATCATGAAATCCATACATCCCCATCCTTCCATAACCGAAGGCATACAGGAATGTCTACGCTTATTGGCGGGTAAATCCATTTTCAAGCCCCAAGTATTTCCGGACGAAATGCGTATTCGGACTTGGAAACCCGAATAAGCCAGCTTTCCGTTTAGGGTGCCTGGCTTTGCCGGAATGGCAAATAATTGATGTCCAAGTGTGAGGCCTATTCGTGAGTGCAGATTTTAGCTAATTTCCCGCCTTCGTACTATATTTGGGATCCAATACTGATCCAGCTTAAATTCAGAAAACAGTGAGAAAATCCATGGCAGCGTACAAACATATCTCGGTCCCCCAAGATGGCGAAACCATCCAAATCGACGCGCAAAACCGGATCACCATTCCCGATAATCCCATCATACCTTTCATTGAAGGGGACGGTACCGGCCCGGATATTTGGAAAGCATCACGGCATGTATTTGAAGAAGCCGTCCGCAAAGTTTATGGAGGCAAAAAGAAAATTTCCTGGATGGAGATTTATGCTGGAGAGAAATCCGTGGCGGTCTACGGGAAAGATCAATGGCTGCCGGAAGAGACATTGGAAGCGATCCGTGAGTTTAAAGTAGCCATCAAAGGTCCGCTTACAACACCAATCGGTGGCGGCATACGCAGTATCAACGTGGCTTTGCGTCAGGAGCTGGACTTGTATGCCTGCGTGCGTCCGGTGCGTTGGTTCAATGGGGTACCAGCTCCGGTTAAAGAACCGCAAAAACTGAATGTCACCATTTTCAGAGAAAACACGGAAGATGTCTATTCCGGAATTGAGTTCGATGCCAATACCCAGGATGCCAAAGATATCATTGCCTTGATCAAACAAAAAATGCCCAAAAAGATTTTACGCGAGGACAGCGCCATCGGCATCAAGCCGGTTTCTGCGTTTGGGTCAAAGCGGCTCATCGCCAGGGCCATTCGGTATGCTATTGAAAAGAAATTACCGGTGGTGACCTTGGTGCATAAGGGCAATATCATGAAGTACACGGAAGGTGGCTTTATGAAATGGGGTTATGAAATTGCCAAAGAAGAGTTTGGCGGCCAGATTATCAGTGAAGCCGAAATGTGGGAAAAACACAATGGAAAGCGTCCGGAAGGCAAAATCCTGGTCCAAGATCGCATTGCCGATGCCATGTTCCAACAATTGTTGCTGCGGCCTGATGAGTACTCGGTGATTGCCACCCTGAATTTGAACGGCGATTATTTGTCCGATGCCTGCGCAGCGCAGGTTGGCGGATTAGGATTGGCGCCGGGTGCAAATATTGGCGACCGAGCAGCCGTTTTCGAAGCCACCCATGGAACGGCCCCCAAATATGCGGGACTGGATAAAATCAATCCCGGATCGGTCATCCTTTCCGGTGTCATGTTGTTTCAACATTTGGGTTGGGATGAAGTCGCGTCACGTATCATATCTGCATTGAGTCAAACCATTTCCAAAGGCACGGTTACCTATGACCTGGCCCGCCAGATGGCTGGAGCCCGTGAAGTAAAATGTTCTGAATTCGGTAGATTGATTGCCGAAGCTATTTAAATAGAACATTCTGAAATAGAGTGAAGTTTTAAAGTCGAAGTTAAAGTTGAAGGGAAATGGAAATGGCCGAAAGTGAAGTCCTCTTCAAAATAACCCGGGATCTTTTAGATACCGGATTGCGTGGATTCCCTGTGGGAACCTGCCCAAATAGCCATGTCGATCCCATGTTGGGTCTTTTCTATGGCGGATATGCCATTCCTGAACTTTCCGAAAAAGAGCCTGAAGCTGTGATGTACCTCCTGCTCAAAAGGGAGCTGCCCAATCCCGCCCAGTTAGCGGCCTTTAAACAGGATATTATTGCGAACTCTAAGCTCCATCCGGGAGTGATAGCCCATTTGCGCAGCCTACCCAAAGAGGGGCATCCCATGAAGTGGTTGCTGGCTGCGATTAATGTGATGGGCATGTACGGAACGGGTGACTATGCTAAGGACTATATAAACGTTATAGGTCAATTGCCTGAGGCGGTGGCGGCTATATTCCGCATTCGTTCTGGGTGGGGCGAGCCTATTGCTTCCAAACCAGAATTGGGATGGGTTGAAAATTTTGTCCATATGCTGGGAGCGCCCAACGCGTCTCCGGATTTGGTTCATATGATGCGGGTCTTTGCCATCCTCCATTTCGATCATGGCGGTGGAAACCTTTCGACCTTTGTAGGCAAGGCCATCGCCTCAGGTCACGAAGATATGTATGGTTCCTTGGTAGGTGCCATGGCGGCCCTCGCAGGTCCCTTGCATGGAATGGCGAACCAGGAATGCCTTCGCTTTCTAAAGGAAATCAGCAAGGATATTAAAGATCCTTCCGATGAAGCCACGGTTTATGCTTATGTCGAAAATCTGCTTGCCAAAGGTGGGGTGCTATACGGTTTTGGACATGCTGTATTACGGGTTGAAGATCCGCGTGCAACGGTTCAATATGAGCTTGGCGAAAAAATTGCCCCGCAGGATCCTATTTTCCGTCTAGCCGTCACGCTGCGTAAGGTGGGAAGTGACATTCTCAAGAAGAAGGGGAAAGCGGCGGATCCCTATCCCAATGTGGATGCCGTATCCGGTTGTCTGCTGAGCGCATGTGGCCTAAAGGACGAGAATTATTACACCGTATTATTCGGCTTATCTCGTTGCGTGGGCATTGCCGGTCAAATAGTTTGGGAACGGAAAGAAGCCAGAGGTGGAAAAGGCATTCCCATTGTCCGGCCTTCCTATCTCTATAGCGGTCCGGTTCGCTAATCCTACCAGACTGGTCCATAAAAATTTCGATTAACAATTGACCGGGCACTTCAATCCTGCTGCGTTTCCAAGCGCCGCAGATGGCAGTCCTATCCGGGCGCACACGCCCAGTCCATGGCGTGCTAGGTGTGGGATGGACAAGATTCGCAGTAGCATATGCTAGGTGTGGGTCAATAAATGTTGCGCGTTCAAACCTCCGGCGGATTGCAAATCGGTGCAGGAGTACATTCTTACGGCTGAATCAGAATGTTCCGGTTTGCTATACTTGTCCCAGGTAAGCGATTGCATTCAAGCGGGAAATATCGGTCCGGGGCGACTCTCTTTGGAGTAGGCCTCACCATGTTCCTCATCTTCAGCGGCCTGTCGGCGGCGCAATTCCATTCCTACCTGTTCGAGAGCAAAGGCATCCGCGGTTTGCAAATTGGGATTCTGCTCATGTCCGGCCAAGGGGCAGCCATCTTATCGCCTCTGCTACAGGTTTTCATCATTCGAAAGTTTGGTGGAACTCGGGTTCCATTACTGCTGATGATCTTGGGGGCAGCGATTGCCTTGGCCTTGCTTCCACACATGCAAAGTTTTCACACTTTCCTGATTCTATTCCCTGTTTTCTCCTTTTGCGCAGCCGCAATTTTTCCATTGAACGCGGCCTATACGTTTGAAGCCATGCGCGATTTGGGACATGATGTTTTTTTTCGCATCCGTAGTTTGGGAACCTTGGGCTTTCTGGTAGGATGTCTGGTCAGCGTTTTCTTTTCTTCACTAACGGATTTGCCTTTGCTTTACAAAGGCTTTTCCGCAGCCTTGCTGATGGCATTGGCCATCGTCTTTCAAAATTATCGAAAGCTGGGAACAGGGTTACCAACTGTTTTACCTCTTCAAAGTATCTCCCCTTCCGCACCAAGTTTTATGCAGGCTTTGCGCCTGCTCTATCGGCCAACTACTTTAAGATTGTTGCTGGTGCTTGGTCTCATGAATTTCGCTAATGCCCTGGCAACCGGAGTTCAGGGAAATTATTTGTTCCATCGTTGGCATGGTGGGCAGGCTACCATCAGTCTGGCTTGGGTGGTTTCCACGGCTTGTGAAGTGCCCTTGATGCTCGTGTGCGCGCGGATATTGACGAAACATGGCTTACGCCCGGTTCTGGCTTTAGGTGTTTTCGGCACCTTGATTAAGCTCGTTGGATTGGCTGCAGCCGGAACCCTTTGGCAGTTTTATTTGGCACTAACCATGCACGGCTGTTTTTTTTCTGGGGCCTTGACTGGATTCAGTATTTACCTCGACCGCAATTACAGTCAGGAAGATCGCGCCTCGCTGCAGACCCTGAGTGGAGTTTTTTACGCGGGCATCCCTTCCGCACTTGCCGGTTTGACAGCCGGTTGGGTCTGGCAAGTTTTTTCTTTGCGGGCAGTCTATCTCCTATCGGGAATGATAGCCGTGCCTGTTGCTGTGTATGCGTTTCTACTCCTAAGGACATCCAGACAAAGCCGGGATGAGTTTGTATTTTGAAAGAGTATTTTCCTGCGATTACGACAAACGGACCAACGATATGGGAGTATTCCGATGAAATACTTGAACGCGGCAATTATTTTGGCCGGGGCGTTACTAGCTAGACCCATCCACGCTTTCGATTCCGATGACGATGGCATTCCCAATAAATACGATCTGTGTCCCAAGGATGCGGAAGATCAAGATGGATTCGAGGATCAAGACGGCTGTCCGGATCCAGACAACGATAAGGACGGACTTTGCGATGTGTGGGTGACCGTAAAAGGACAGGTTACAAAATACGCCGGAGTGTGCCATGGCGTGGACAAGTGTGTAGAAATTGCCGAAGATAAAGACGGATTCCAGGATGATGACGGTTGCCCGGATCCGGATAATGAC
>JAYUHW010000252.1:0-2605 GCA_043766615.1 Fibrobacteria bacterium
TTGAGCATTTCATCCGCGGGCGTATAGGCGGTTTTGCAGCGTGTACAAATTTTTCGGATGAGGCGCTGGGCGATGACCAGATTCAGCGAAGAAGCCAACAACAAGGGAGGGATGCCGATATCGACAAAGCGGGCAACGGCGCTGGACGCATCATTGGTATGCATGGAAGAGTAGACCATATGGCCGGTCAAGGCCATCTTGACGGCCATGTTGGCGGTTTCATTATCACGGATTTCGCCGATGAGAATGGTGTCCGGGTCCTGACGCAGTATGGAGCGCAGTGCGTTGGCAAAGGTCATGCCGATGGCGGCGTTGACGGGAACCTGGGTGATGCCTTCCATATGGTATTCGACCGGATCCTCAACGGTGATGATGTTTGAAGTCACGTCCTTGATTTGCTGCAAAGCGGAATACAAGGTGGTGGACTTTCCCGAACCCGTTGGACCGGTGACGACAATCATACCATGGGGCCTGACGATATGCTCGCGGAATATTTTCAATTCGTGATCGGTGAATCCCAAATTGTGCATGCTTTTTTCGTAGGCTTCCTTGTCAAGAATACGGAGCACACATTTTTCACCGAAAATAGTAGGCAGAATGGAGACGCGCACGTCTACTTCTTTGGTTCCAATCTTGACCACCATGCGCCCGTCTTGGGGCAAACGTCGTTCGGCGATATTGAGATCGGAAAGGATTTTGATACGGGTGAGAATTGCCTGATGCGAATGTCGAGGCGGCGACATGACACGGCGCAGCTCGCCGTCTACGCGATAGCGCACGTTGAGATCCCGTTCCATGGGCTCGATATGGATGTCGCTGGCATGGTCGCGCACGGCATTGGAAATAAGCATGTTCACCAGTTTGATGATACCGAGTTCCGCACCCGCACTGGCTGCCTCCTCGACGCCCATTTCCTCTTCGACCTTTTTGATATACTGCACCTCAGTGGCCAAGTCAGCCATGAGGTCAGAAGCACTGCGATGTGAAGCAATGTCCCGGTAGTATCGATCGATGGAGACGGTGATGTCCTCTAGGGTGCCCAAGATTGGAGTAATGCGAAGCTCAGCCTGATCCCGGAGATTGTCGAGAAGGCGCAAGTTGGAACTGTCCAGCATCGCCACGATCAATTCATCGCCCAGTTTCTCCAGAGCAATACAGCGATATTCCCGGGCCACGCGTTCCGGAATCAGTGCCACTACATTTAAGTCAGCGGAAGCGTATTGCTTGGGTGTGGCCATAGGCACGCCAAGTTGGCTGGCCAAGAAGTGGGTTTTCTGGAAGTCATCGATAAAGCCCAAAGAAACGAGCGCATCTCCCAAATGGAGATTGGTGGTTTCTTTTTGGAAATCGAGCGCTTTTTTAAGCTGAAGGGATGTGATGATGCTGTTCTCAACCAGAATGGATCCCAATGCCTGGGCCTTGCGGGAAAAATCAGCGCGCTGTGACCGCTTCTTATGTTCAATGCGAAGCGAAGCCACATAGGTTTTCAGAATTTTGCCCATTTCCTTGGGCGGCAGGGGAAGATAGAGAATGTCATCGGCGGCGAGTTCGGTTTTGGCCTCATTGATCTCGGCCATGCCTCCTTCATTGACGATGGTCAATACACAAGGAACCTTGGCGATGAGCTTGAGCGTTGCAACGTCATGGACGTAGGTTTCCAAAGAATCACCAGGGCTGAATATGGCCAGGGCGAGGTCGCATTGCAATTTATCCGAGTGGCCAAAGTTGCCGGCAAACAAGGAAAGAATGGGCCCAACATCAGCGGCCTTGAGCAACTGGGAAAACTGTTGCAGCGATTCCTTACGATAGGCTAAAAGAGTGGTCTTAACCGCAATGGCCGATTCGACGGTTTCCGTGGCTTCTTTTAAGCCGTCATTATTTTCTCGAGTGTTTTGGATCTTTTCCTCAGTAGTTTTAGCGGATTGTATCATGATGAAAGCCCTAGCAGAATCGTCCAAAGAGCCCTGTAAACATAAATCCTTTTAGGTGGTAAGCCCAAAGGGTTTTTGCGTTTGCCTACACCGAAATTAAAGTTCTCGCTGGCAAAAAATCGAGAATAATTGGCTATTTGACGTTTTTCAGGGGTGCAAGGTAACTTCGGGTAGCGATTTTTAGGTTATTTAGTGAAATTTGGCCTAAAATCTTCCTCCGAATTCAGTTCAGGTATGGTCTGGATGACTGCGCCATGGCAAGCGCATGTTGGCAGCCTTTTCAATGGATTCAGTTGAAGTGGACAGAATGCGATGCCCCCACATAAGAGAAGAGAATTACAAAATACGGCTAAGAAAATAAGGATATTTTTGCTTAAACTGTGATTTCCCACGCTTTCAGAGTCTCCAATCATTGTGCATTCAGTAGAATTAGGTAAATTTCAAGTTTCTGTTTTCTAGAAAATTTACATCAAATGTCGTCATGATTAATGCGTTCAAAAACCCTTTTCAAGGTCCCGGCGATGAAGACCTGCAGCGATTGTCAGGACTGCATCCTCAATTGTCGGAATCAAAGCCAAATTCTGCTAATGACTTGATTCTGAAAACTACGGGCGGTAGGGTCGGCACGGCTGGGGCAAAGGTCCTGGAGGACCGGGAGCGATACGCAGCTGAAC
>JAYUHW010000253.1:0-6759 GCA_043766615.1 Fibrobacteria bacterium
GCTCACGGAAAGCACAGTTAAGGAAACGGTTCCATCCTTAGACAGCGTATTTGGATCGATTAATACGCGCGGCTCATCATTTAATGAGGGTAACGTGTAGAGGACGCTGTGGTTCTGGAGGCCATCATTTTTGAAATAGAAATATCGCCCGCCCTTTTTGAAGGGAGCACCGAAGCGCTCATAATTCCAAAGTGTTTTCAACCGGTTACAAATGGAATTTCGGGCAGGAATGGACTCTAAATATTTTAACGTTAAACCGTTCTGCGCCTCGACCCAGGCGCGAGTTTCTTCCCCATCTAAATCTTCCAGCCACCGGTAGGGATCAGCTATGGACGTACCATGCAAAACGTCTACTTGATCGGATTTTCTGGAACTGGGATAGGTGATGGGGTAAGCGATGGGATCAGCGAGGGAAGGTGCAGGCGATAAAAGTTTTTCCATACGACCAATATAGTCGTCCGGGACCTTCTCGCCTATGCATACCCGATTAGAAATTAAAGGCAGGCATAAAATACAGGAACCAACCCGGCTGCTTAGAAGAAGCGTCGTTGGTGATTTTTGCCGCGGCCAATTTGCTGGCGGATTTGTCGGCTAAAAATAGCGCTGCCCCTAGAACAATATTAGACTTAGGGTAAAGCGCTAAATGAGCTTCCAAATTGAATTCTTGTCCATAGGGATCGTCCTGCCCTGATGGGGCAGCTTGAGGCATAAAATAATGATATTGAGGTTTTACGGTGACGCGTGGGTTACCACTGGCATTTGGTAGAAACGCGAAATCCCCATCCAAACGAATATCCATCACGCCATACTTTGGGTTATTCACAAAATAGTCCATCCAGCCATATAGAGCATGTGCGAAATAGTAATTTGCCCGGTACGTATGGATTTTTGTATCCGTGGGATCGTCATCGCCACTCATCATGTCCAAACCCAAGTTGGCCTTATAGGTATTGATCACAATACCGGCGCGGGTGGCCAGCTGGAACGCACCGTTAGCATAGTCCACGCCCTTTTTGGACACATCACCCATTTGATAGATGAACTCTTCTTCAAAAGCGAACATGCCAAGCTTCCCCGCTAGCCTTTCTCCAAAGTATTCCAGATCATAAGCTACCGACGTGTCACCGGCATATACCGTACTGGGAAGCCGACTTTGATCATAGAATCCATACCCTTCAGCGACAATGTCGGGAGTTATTTGATGCGAGTAATACAATCCGTTCAAAAGTAAGCGATCGTTTTTGGCCGCTGTATTTGTGTCTCGAACCAGAAAGGACAGGCCAGTCAGGTTTCCCACTTCGCCAAACTTATAGTTAAAGGACACACCGTCAAAGGATCGCGATGTAGGACTCCATTCCAGAGTGCTCAAAAACCGTCCCGCACCTAGCGTCATTTTCTGCCGGCCTAAAGCGGTTTTGAAATCACCTTCTTCAATGGCCAGATATCCTTGTAAGAGATCCACACCTTTAGCATTGGCGGTTGTAGCCGTCGCTGCATTAGTGCCAACTGTAGGGACTTCCGAACCCATAAAACGAACGTCTTGCATTTCAACTTTTATCTCCACTTTTTCTGATGGAACGGCTGTGAACCCCAGTCTGGTTCTTAGCTGCGTGCTTAAGAATGGGTGATTGGCCAAAGTATCGCGAATGTCTTTGCTATCGAATTCCGTGCGGGTTCTAACCTGTCCAAAAAATGGTGGTTGCGGTACTGCGTACGGGGACTCGAGCGGCACGCCCCCCCAAACAATTCCAATAGCTACAACGGACACAATTGGGACTAACTTTCCAGTAATACGCATAATTCTCCTTAGTAAGTGTGATTTTTAAACACGGGCTGCGCGCATGCCCGCACCGATCAAATAATGCAGCAACTCTTTGCGTAGCTCAGCATAAAGCGGCACTTCCAACAAGGACTCTCGCGCCCTTGGTCGCGGTATATTTACCTGAAATATTTTGGCGATAGTCGCTTGCGGTCCATTGGACATGAGAACAATTCGATCCGAAAGAAAAATGGCTTCATCGACATCGTGGGTAATCATCAAAACGGTTTTTCGATTGTGTTCCCAAATTGTCGTCAATTCATCTTGCATACTGCCACGCGTCAACGCGTCCAAAGCTCCGAAAGGTTCATCCAAAAGCAATACCTGAGGGTCCGCTGCAAAAGCCCGCGCAATGCCTACGCGCTGCTTCATGCCACCAGAAAGTTGGCCCGGTTTTTTGGCCACGTGGGGCCCGAGGTGAACCATTTCCACATATTTTTTCGCCAAGCCTTCGCGAAACTTGCGGTCCTTTTTTGGGTACACGCTGTCAACCGCCACAAGCACGTTTTCGAGGACCGTCAACCAAGGCAATAGTGAATGGCTTTGGAAAACTACTGCTCGATCCAAACCAGGCGCAGTCACTTCCTTACCATTGACAGCCACTGATCCTTCAGTAGGTTGATATAGGCCTGCCACCATATTGAGCAATGTGGATTTGCCACAGCCGGAATGCCCAATGATGCTTACGAACTCGCCCTTAGCTATCTTTAAATCCACACCCGCCAAGGCGTGAAACCTGTTTTTTCCACAACCAAAAAATTTGTGTACCCCGGAAATGTCGACGAATTTTTCATCTTTTTCCGTTTGGACTCGCGCCATTGTTTCAAACGGTCTGACTAGTGTGGATAGCATTTAGGTGCCTACCGATCCAAACAAAGAAGCCATCTTTGCCACCATTCTATCGAGTAACAGCCCCGTTAACCCCACGTAAGTAACCGATACGATAATGTCGCTCATGCGAGACGAGTTCCAAGAATCCCAGATAAAAAATCCAATCCCTACTCCACCCGTCAGCATTTCCGCAGCTACAATCGCCAACCAAGCCATGCCGATGGAAATCCTGAGTCCAGTAAAAATAAAGGGTGCGGCCGATGGGAGCATAACTTTGAAAAAATATCGATTGCCTTTTAGTTGATAGACCTTGGCAACATTCTCATATTCCGACGGAATTCGCATGACTCCAACTGAAGTATTAATGATGATTGGCCATACCGCCGTAATGAAAATGACAAATATTGCCGAAGGGTTTGCTTGATTGAATATGGCCAAGGAAATGGGCAGCCACGCCAAAGGCGGAATCGTACGCAGAACTTGGAAAATGGGATCCACGGCCTTGAATGCCATGCTTGATTTTCCGATTAATATTCCCAGCAGTATTCCCACTATGGCAGCAAGCGAATATCCTGTAGCCACGCGTCGCAAGGAAGACAGCAACTGCCAGCCCAGCCCCTTATCATTCGGTCCATTATCAAACCAAGGGTGGGCGATAATATTCCAAGATTGAGTCACTGTCTTGATTGGGCCTGGGAGGACAACGCCCTCACGCTGAGAATAAATCTCCCAGAATAGGCCTATAAAAAAGAGCGCTAATACCGGTAGAATATAGGTTTGGGCGGGATGCTTCGTTCTCATTTTCGCCCCGTAGCGCCTTTTTTACCATCGATATTTTTAATCTTGAGCTTGGCCAAATAACCTTCTGGATCGTTTGGATCGAAAGTGACACCATCAAAAAAGGTCTCAATTCCACGCGAATCGCTTGCCGGTATCATGGATTCCTGGCCTATTTCATTGGCGCATACCTTCCATAAGTCGGCACGATTCACTTCTCCGATTACCTTGTCATAGTCTACGCCATTTGGCAGATATCCCCATCTACGCGTTTCCGCCAAGAACCATTTATCATGGCTCTTATAGGGAAAGGAGGCGTGGTCGCGCCAGAATTTCATCCGCTCCCCTTCTTTTGGTTTTCTTTTTCCATCTCCATACTCTGTGTGCCCTTGGAGACGGGGCAATAAATCTTCTATGGGGCAATTGATCCAGTTTTTTTGCGATAAAATCCGGGCGAGTTCCGGTTTATTTTCATCCTTATCACACCAAATCTGGGCTTCCATTACCGCTTTAAGTAAAGCCTTGGTTGCATTGGGATGCGTCTTTACCTATTCCCGTCTCCTTGTATTTTTCAGCAACCGAAATGGCTTGGTTATTCAAGTTGAGACGGGCCAACAAATAGATGGGCACGGGCTTATTGCCCTTGGTTACCAAACCCATGCTGAGTGAATACGCCATGGGAGTGAGAAGATGGGCGCCATCAATACCGCCCTTGTCCGATCCCAATTCCAAATTATCCCGATTCGCTCCCCAGGACGCTTGCTTTAGAACTTCTACATCAGGCATTCCATATTTCGCAAAAAATCCTTTTTCTTTGGCTATTGCCAGCGGCGCGAAATCGGTTAACGCGATAAAGCCAAGCTTGGCTTTGCTGGTTTCCGGTTTTACCGGATCCCCTGTAGCCCCCATGGATAGGCCGTTTGCCAGCATGGTTAATGCTAGCGCCACGCATGCGGTTTTTGATTTTGCGTAAAACGCGTTTATGGAATTGAAATATTGGTTTCTTGAGGTTACTGCTTGCATTGGGCATACTCCGTCGACTACACTGCATGCAGCCGCGCTATTGGTATGTCCAAAAGCCCGGACGGACCGGAGTAAGCAAGCCCTTGTACTAAGGACTATTGGAAGCTCAAACGCCCCCGCTTATTGATTACTGCGGTAACGGAGATGTTTTCCCCGATTTGGAAGTCCGTCCAATTTTCCGCCGCAATCAATCAGTTGGTTTTTGATACGGACAGTTGTAGTTGAAGCAAAGCGCGTACCAAGTGTATTTGATGCGCAATGCCGCACATGATGGCTTGAGACCTTGAATGTGTCATCCCGATTTGGACAATAAGGAAACTGTTGGCACGATGTGTTCGGATTTGCCAGTTTGGAAATGTCTTACAGGAGAACCTCGTCTCGCAGAAACCGAATCGTAATGGAATTTTTCCAAACAAATCGATTCCACATTCAAACGCGTGCACGCCAAGGACTCGGCATGCCCATGGCGCTGCATCTGCTCTATATACCAATGGACATGGGACCTGGATGGGAAGTGGGCTCCATCTTGATCAAATTTTCGACCTCGCATCGTTTCCGGAATCTTATCCAACCGTGATCTTAGAGATGCCTCCACCACCGACTTTGGTGTATTTACGTATCGCTTGGAAGCGACAATATCCGCCGCCGTTTCAATGTTGTTCGGATCCGCCAACCAATCACCTGCCATGGAAAGCGACTGAATCACCATAGCATGCTCTTGTTGATGCGCGCCATGCCAACCCGCCCTCACTGCCAATACTTTTTCGCCTAAACCTGGAAAAAATTCCCGACTGTCTGCCGCCAATCGGCCCAGCTTCGAGGCCATGGCGCGTCGACTCCAAGGATCACCTACGCAAAACCCGTCGATTTCGTTTTTCCTAAGCCTGCCCACCATTTCCTGCGGTGGTATAATTTTTAAGCTTATTCTTGGCCCAATTGATAAGCCGCCCATGGCCAACCAAAATCTAAGGAAATATTCTTGTGTCCCTCTCGGGAAAACCACACCCAGACAAAGGGTTCTTTTAAAGTCCGCCGATAACCAGTGCGCAAGATGTTCAGCGGTTCTTATGCCCTGATTCCACAGTGCATTGGAAAGGATAATGCCATTACCGTTGCGACTCAAGGTAAAGGCATGGCATAAGGCAGGATAGTTAGGATCTTTTTCCAATACGGATTGTATTGGAATGGTTAGGAGCAAATGTGCAGCATCCAATTGACCAGAGCCAAGATTCTCGCGAATGGCACTCCAGCTTTGGGCCTTATGCAGTTCCACCGCAATTCCGTGAGCTTCAAAAAAACCTTGCTCTTTGGCGATTGCCAGTAATGCGCAGTCTACTAAGGGAATGAAACCGATTTGTAAGTCTGGCATCGACTGGCAGGACGTCGGTTATGGGTGTCCGTCCATGGCGCCATTGCCAAGGACTTAAACTCGCGCTCTGGCGATTTCCGGGGATCCCCAAGTCGCACGCCAACGAAATTTAACCTTGAACAAAATTCCAAATGCGCATACGCCCAATAATGCGTACATGAGAAATCCAATGCGGTAATCCCCGCTCCATTGTTTTGAGAGGCCTAAGGAATAGGCCAAGTAAAATCCACCCACACCACCGGCCATGCCGACAAGTCCGGTCAAGGTTCCCATTTCACGTTGGAAGCGTTGGGGTAACAGCTGAAATACGGCGCCGTTGCCCATTCCCATGGACATCATGGCGACTATAAATAATGCCAGCGTGAGCGCCAGGGTGGTTGGAAACGCAGCGATCAAAAGCATGGATAAAACAACCATGATGTAAAACCATTGCAGAGCGCGAACACCACCAACTTTATCGGCAATATTTCCGCCAATGGGCCGGAACATGGAGCCGCAGAATACGCAGGCAGCGGTCAAGTAGCCGGCCGTCGCCGGAGTCAAACCGAATTGGCTGTTAAAGTAAATAACCAAGCTGGATGCCATTCCCACAAAGCCGCCGAATGTTACCATGTAAAAAAGCATAAACCACCACGCATCCTTCTCTTTAAGGACTTGGAAATATCTGGAAAGTTTTTGTGGAGGAGGCAAACCGGGAGCATCCTTAGCCATGATAGTGTAGAGAATCATGGTAAGCGAAAGAGGAATGAGTACTAAACCGAATACATTGCTCCAGCCAAAATGAGTGGCCAGCAATGGTGCAAATAATGCTGAGAATACCGTTCCGGAATTGCCTGCTCCCGCTATCCCTAAGGCCAAACCCTGAGCTTCAGGCGGATACCAGCGCGATGCTAAAGGCAAGGCCACTGCAAACGAGGCGCCTGCAACACCCAAACACACG
>JAYUHW010000254.1:0-6500 GCA_043766615.1 Fibrobacteria bacterium
CCCGTCTCCATATCAGGAAGGCTAGGCAATGAAAAAAGCAAAAACAAAAAAACACAAGAACAAAGAGCTGGACCTTATTCCGGTCATGAATCTCTTTTCTATTCTCGTGGTTACGGTTATATCCATGGCTCAATTCGAGAAGCTCGGTGTTCTCGAACTTTGGTTGCCGGAGCGTGGACCAGCCAACGCAGAACAGCAAAAGGTTGATATTGATTTAGGCCTGCTTAATCTTACAGTAGTTATAACTAACACCGGAGTGACTATCGGTGCGGCAGGCGGTTTTCAGCCGACTATTTACTATCAAGAGGAAGTCGAGTATCGAAGCCGCTCGGATCAGCACGTATTCCGCAAGGTTTGGGTGCCAGGTGAAGATGTCAAGTCTCCAACCGATGGTAAAGTGATGTCCCCGTATGAACGGGAAACCATCATGCTCAATTCAGTTGTGAAAAAGGACTCGGCGGATCCCGGTACGTATCAGTATGCAGCCATCGATGTGGAAGGCAACGCTATGATGGATACTGCTGGCCATTGGTATCCGACAGTGCCTCCAACTGGAGCATTGTACCGTGTGGTGGGTGATGAGACGATTAAGAAAATGGATCCTCGGTCGGCCTCATTCTGCAAGGTGGAAAAGCTTTCTGCCTATCAGGAAGTTGCCAAAACCTTAGAATCGATTCATATGCTTTATAGTCAACGGGATCCTCTCCCTTCTGATGTAGATGAAGTTGTCATTCTCGCGGATGAAAGCGTCATTTATGACAAAATCATTCAGATGATGGATGCGTGTAAAGCTGCCGGTTTTGACCGCGTTGCTCTTTCCTTAATTGGAGGTGCTGTCTAATGGCCCGTCGCAAAATTAAAAGACAGCATGAAGCGGGTCTTATCATTACATCCCTTATTGACGTATTTGTAATCGTGTTGGTGTTTTTGATGCGCACGGTTTCCTCTGAGGGCAATTTGATGACTTCGGCGGACAATCTTGTGCTGCCGATGTCTCAACGGTCAAAATCACCTACGGAGGTTTCGCTTGCCATCATTGGTGATGAAAAAAGTATTACTGTCGATGATAAGGTGTTGATCAATACCACTGAAGTTCGAAAGCAGGATAGCCTTGTCGTTAAGCCCGTGCTTGATGTATTAATCAAAAAGCGCGATGAAGAACGTAAGGCGGAAGTTCTCGGTATTATCAAAGAGGCTACTGGTAAAGTGGTCGTTCAATTTGACAAGAATACGCCATACGATATCATCACTAAAATTATGGCTACCTGTGGCTATGCAGGTTATACCAACATTAAGTTCGCAGTTACCAAGAAAAATGAGGAGGGCTAGATGGCGCAAGACACGATGTCTCCGCAAGTAGGTGGAGGTAACGATCCCATTCTCGCAAAGATGGAAGTGGAATCAGATAGACGTCTTGCCAAGTTCTTGGGTGTATTTGCCATTATCGGTGCAGGTGTAATTGGTTATGCTTTGACTGTTGAAGTGGCGATACCCATGGCACTTTATTCTTCGACCAAAGACGATACATCAAAAGTTGTGATGAAATTGGCTGAAGTCGAGAAAAAGGAAGAAGAAAAGAAGAAAAAGAATACTCCTCCTAAGCCTCGGAAAAAGTCCGGTGGCGGGGGTAAGCCACGTGGAAAAGGTGATCCTAAGGCACCGATAACTCAAGCGGCTTTAAAGCTTATTACTTCACGGACGTCTTCCTCCTCCTTATCCAGTTACGATCTTCTCAATCAGAAGTTCGCGAAGGATTTAGATAAGGTAATGAACAACGTAGCCGGTCTCACAAAAACCGGGCAGACCCGGTTGGGTGGTCGTCGCGGTAAAACCGATGGCGCCTGGAATGAAGGCTATGCTGTTGGCGGTTCGGGTGGCGTTGATGATTTATTAGGCGGTTTATGGGGTGGAGATGCAGGTCCTCTCGGTGTCAAAGCCAAGGGCGGTTTGGGTCTAAAAGCACCTTCCGCTTCGGATATTGATATGGGTCAGGAGAGCGGACAACGTTCAACTGAGTCTATTCTCCGTGTGATCCGTCAGCATACTCCTGGATTGCGTCATACCTATAATAAATACCTTAAAACCAATCCTGGCTTTAAGGGGAAGGTTACCCTAAAGTTTTCCATTGCTCCCAGTGGCGGCATTGTTGAACTGACTATCGTTGGCACTACAACTGGAATTGCGGAATTCGATCAAGAAGTCCGCGATAAGGTTAAAGAATGGCGATTTGAGCCTATTAAGGGTAAAGCCAACGATGTAGTGACGGTACCGTTTACCTTCTCTGAATAGAACTGTTTATCTGTTTTTTTAAAACCCATGTTCTTCCAAGGGCATGGGTTTTTCTTTTGGTAATGCACTATCAATTGCATTCAAGCCCATAATTATGTTAAATTTTGCGGTAACAGGAGAATCACGCATGCTTTATAATCGACTCAGGTTCGGGGCGCTGGGTATACTTGTCTTGAGTTCAACTCTTCCTTCCTGGGCAACCTATTCCCGTGTGGAATCTATGGGTAAGCGGGCTGATTTCTTTATGGACGATATCAGCATTTTCGACAATCCTGCTAATATGAATATTTTCCCGAATTTTCTAATCGGTGAGCTTGGAACTTACCGGCAAAGCCAATCCGGCATGCCGGTTACCGCTTCCGATTCTGCCGTTGCGTCTGCAAATGTACGCAGAAATATGGATCCCGCAAATAGTTGGTTCGGTGGCATATTTTCCTATTCCCTATCAAAAAATAAAGAGACTGGAAACCTCTATCCCCAAGTAAGCATCGGCGGAGCCTTTAACCGGAAAGATGAAGAGCTTTTTGCTTTTCTTCCCGATAGTGCCGACGGAAATCCAATACCAGAGCCTGCAACTAATTTCGATGGCTTTTTAGGGATGACCCTTTCCAATGGTGGGATGCTGGGATCGCATGTGTATGTGGCCATGGAAGAGGGCGCGAACCAACGAAACGGCACACGCATTGGCAGCCCTAATCCCAATATCAATGCTTATTTATTGCGAGGCGATGTGGGTGTGAATTGGCCCATTGCAAGAAATGTAGATGGTGAACTTTCTGTTGGGACGGCCTGGATGAGTTACGGACCCAAATCCATTGATCCTCAAGTATCCTATTTCGTCAAGGCACGAGCTTTTTCAACTTTGGAAATTATTAATGGTGAATTGGTGCCTCTATTCAACTACAGTGTCATGCAGGCTCCGGGCCGTACGCATACAAAATTGCATTTTGGATTGGGTGTCAATGTTTCCCTTGATCGCGGCTTTTTTTGGTTGGGCGCTCAGGGATTATTTGACGAAGACGAAACCAAGGGGATGACGAGGAATTCGGATCATACCGTGTCCTATAATCATATGGGGACTAGCCATGAAGTGGAATCGATTCGGGGAAGTTTGGTGTCCTTTGGAATTGAACGCAATGTTTGGTGGGATTGGCTGGTTCTCCGAGTGGGTGGACAAAAGGAAATCTCTTATCGGAATAAAGAGAGCTCGTTGAGCGGCGAAACCTTCAATTATATCTTTACTAATCCAACAAGTGATGGCACACCCAATGATGCTGTTGGATTCGGTATTGGAATCAACATTGAGGAAAAATTAAAGGTGGATGCGACTCTGGCCGAGGATCTGCTCTATACTTTCGGCAATCTTTTTTCCGGACCTGGGCATCATGTGATTTCCCGTATTTCGGCTACCTATTCTTTCTAGTCCTGTTCAGGGAATGAACCGCTTTCCCACTTTCATTCTTGTGGCCTTCCTCTGGCTGTTCGGAGGGGGCTGTTCCGCGTCCCATCGTTCCTTGGTAGATTCCTTAGATCAAATTGCCAAAGCAGATCTAAATGATATTCTGGCGGACTTGCCGCCTAAAGCCAAGAGCGCCCTCCTGGCCAAACCCTACGTTATCCGTGACGAATATGAAGAGTATCATGGTGATACTTCAATTGTCTTCCAGGCAAGGGCTACTCTGGTCTTTTTTTACCTCGACCCCTCGCTGAATCTATGCCAGGTCCGGAAATATAGGTATCGTACCACCGCGGGTATTTGGGATCGATATGATGTTAAGTTGATTCACATCCCCGAAAAATTTACTGGATCAAAATCGCTTTAGTTCCTACAATGCCTAGGATGCGAAATCATAAATTTGTAGATTCTCTCCTGATCTCTGCAACTTTGGTTTTCCCTTAGCCATAGAGGAGTACCTCCCCCTTGTTCGGTTTCTTGTCTAGTGATATCGGTATTGATTTGGGCACGGCGAATACCTTGGTCCATGTTAGTGGGCGCGGCATTGTGATCAATGAACCATCGGTGGTTGCCGTGGAAAGACGCACCAATAAGGTTTTGGCTATTGGGTCGGAGGCCAAGCGCATGTTGGGCCGCACTCCTGGAGAAATTATAGCCGTCAGACCTATGAAGGATGGCGTCATTGCAGACTTTCAGATGGTTGAAAGTCTCCTAACACGCATGATCCAAATCGCTCAAAAATATCCACTGTTTTTTCTCCGTCCCCGAATTGTGGTCGGTGTGCCCTCGGGCATAACTGAAGTTGAAAAGCGTGCCGTATTGGAATCCGCTCAAAAAGCCGGCGCTCGCGAAGTTTACCTGGTGGCAGAACCCATGGCAGCTGCAATAGGTATGGGTATTCCTGTCGAGGACCCAAGTGGAAATATGATTATCGATATTGGCGGTGGAACGTCTGAAATTGCGGTCATTGCCCTATATGGCATTGTTTGCGATGCCTCCGTGCGGGTGGGCGGCGATGAAATGGATGAGGCCATCATCAGCTATTTGAAAAAGAATTACAATCTACTGGTGGGTGAAGGCACGGCTGAAAAAATCAAAATGCAAATCGGATCTGCTTATCCATTAGAACGCGAGCTTGAAATGGAAGTGCGTGGCCGTGATCTTATGGCTGGGATTCCGCACACATTGAAAATCACTTCGGCAGAAATTCGTGAAGCCCTCGCTGAACCTGTAAATGCAATTGTAGAAGCCGTCAAGCGCGCTTTGGAGCAGACTCCACCGGAGCTATCCGCAGATATACTTGAAAAAGGAATTGTCATGACGGGTGGCGGTTCACAGCTGCGCGGTTTCGACGAGTTGCTGAGACAAGAAACCAATCTTCCTGTTAATGTAATCGACGACCCTCTGGTTTGTGTTTGCAAGGGCACAGCCCGCATTTTAGAGGATATGGACAAGTATTATAAGGTATTGATGGACGCGAGCCGGTAGCGGACTCCGGTTACGATTTAAGTTTTCAAATGCTCTTTTCGGTTACAGTGGTCTTACCATCGTTTCCCGCATCCGTAGCTTGAGAAGGACCTCAATGAAAACTGGCAAAGTTGCGATGCTAGCAGTATCTCCAAGCTGGGTTAAAAGGTGAGTTTGTTCTATTGGATTCGCAGGCTCTTTACTTTTGGGAAGGGAGTCGTTTCCCTAGTTAGCTGCATCATAGCCTGCGCCATTTTAATATCACTCAAACCTCCTGAACGGCAAACGTTCCATGATGTGATGATCAGCACGTTTCTTTATCCTGCACAAGCTATACTTTCTCGATTGAATCGTACTATCCGCGTTTTCAAGGAGAACGAAGATTTGAAGCAGCAGAATACGGCCTTGAGATTGGAAAATGATTTTTTGGGACAGGCCATAAAAGAACTTCCCCGCATTGAACAAATGGAAGCTTTTGGTGCCCGTAGTGGGCTAAAACTGAAAATGGCCCAAATTATCGCTGAAGATCCTGGAAGATATTCTAGAAATTGGGTAATCAATTTGGGTAGTGGCGATTCCATCGAAGTGAACATGCCCGTGCTGACTGCCTTGGGAGTAGTGGGGAAGACAGTTAAATGCTACGGAAGTCATGCACTTGTACAAGGCCTGGCCGACCCTAACAGCAAAGTTTCGGTTTTATGCAGTCGCAGCCGTGTCAGTGGTGTTTTGGAGGCGTGGCCAGGTGGTAGGCTCCTGGTACGATTCCCGGTTGATGCGGATGTTAAGCGTGCGGATACTATGATGACTTCCGGTATGGGTGGCGTTTTTCCAAAAGGATTATTGGTTGGTGTTATGGGAGAACCCCATAAAGACGCCGGGGCAGGTGATGATATTCTAAAAGCATGGGATGTCAAACCCTTTCAGAATCCAGATTTGGTTGAAGAAATATTCGTGCTGATTCGCAAGGATTCTTGGACTGTTGGTGCTGAAAAATGAATTACTTGAAAAGCCTGAGTATTTTAGTTCTAGCTCTAATTTTGCAACAAACCGTGGTGCGCATCATTTCCATCGGTTCGATCCAACCGGACTTTGTTATAGTCGCACTTGTGGCCATCGCGATGCGCTACGGTACGCTTACCGGGCTATTCTGTGGACTCACTATTGGCTTAATCCAGGATGTGTATGCTATCGAAGCTCTGGGAGCCAATGCCTTATCAAAATGTATGGTGGGATATTTTTCCGGGTTATTGGACGATAAGGTCATAAAGGTAATGCCGGCTACCAAAGT
>JAYUHW010000255.1:0-4266 GCA_043766615.1 Fibrobacteria bacterium
AGGATCAATTCCGCCCTTTCGATTCAATACGGAAATCGGCGCGGCTACTCCATTCATGGTTGCTGAAATGGGTACAATATTTACCCCGGATTTTGAAACTGTGATATAGCCACGCATCTCCGAATTAAGGAAGCCTTTCACATGTAAAGTTTTCGCAAGAAGGGACAGAACTCCATTTAATCGGCCCACCGGCAAACTGTTATGAGCTATAAGTAAGGTATCCTCCACATCCATATGGTAATCAAGGTGTAAGGCTTCCAGGGATTGACTGGAACGAATGAGATGGTTTATTTCGGCTACGGAAAGGGCCAATGTATCTGACAAACTATCGGAACTAGTCTGTGTAAAAAAAGTGTGAAGCTTGGCCACCACCTGTACTTGAGCTTCAGGGGAAACCGGTATAGTTGAAAGTTCAATGGCCAGTGGGGAAACAAACGCTCGCAATTGCTTGTATTGCATCGCTAACAAAATGGCGAGAATAATCAGCAGAAAGGCTGGAAGGAAAAGCAAGAAAACCAAGAAGGAGCCCTTGAAAAAAGTAGGGTCCGATCCGGCAACAACTTCAGCTTTGGGCGATGTCAAAAATCAACTCTGGTACATTCAAGTGCGGCCTAAGAGAGGGCCGCCTAGTGGGTAGGCGCAGAACCTTCAACCGAAGTGGTCTCAACTTTTACAGGCGATTCAAAATCAGCACTCTGTCCGAATACGGGATCCACTTTCTCCCGAAACGAAGTGTCCGCCCAAGTAAAGAGCACAAAAATGAGCAGGAATGCAAAATTGGATAAGAAGATGGTTACATTCAGGAATTTATGGTCATAGCGTAAGCCCATTAAATACAGGGCGATTATAGATGCCATCGTCGTAGCTATTAGCAGGACCACGCAAGTTTTTACGGCATGAAGATTGATCCAGTCAATGGATAGGCGCTCAACTGGAATACGTGAAATGGCGAGCATCAACGCTGCCAGCACCAATAGACCGAGATAGGTGCCCACAATGGTCGATTTAGGAATAGCGTGTCCAGGTTGTTCCATGGTTTTCATCCAATGAGATAGAGGAGGGGAAACAAAAAGACCCAAACCAAATCAACTAGCGCCCAGTACATGGCCACGTTTTCGATAGGGGTAAAGTAGCTTCGTGTAAATCGCGTTTGGCCGGAACGAAACAAGCACCAGGCCATTAGACCCATTCCAATGAGTACATGCAGGCCGTGGAGGCCCGTCATTACAAAATAAAAGCTGTAGAAGATGTGTACGAATGGATCGTGAAATCCTTCTCCGTGAAATAGTTTGCCTGGTAGTGTGCCGTGATGAAACTTAGCCTTATATTCAAAAAACTTTACAAACAAGAATCCGGATGCAAAAAGGATGCTAAGGATCAGGTTTAAACGCACCGCATTTTGATCGGAACGCTGTGCGGCAATAACCGCTAATCCCATGGTGAGGCCGCTCGTCAAAAGGAAAAAGGTGTTTACCGCACCCATATGCCAATTTAGGTGTTGTGAACCTTCCGCAAATGCCGCGGGATGTAAGGTATGGAATACCAAGGCACCAACAAAAAGGGCTCCAAACATCATGATTTCAGAGGCCAAAAATAGCCACATTCCCGTCTTGGCAGATTCAAACTCCTGCTCAAGCGAATCGAAATGATGGGCGACTTCGTGATCTTTTAATCCGGTATGTGCGGTGGCCATTATGCTTTCTCCGTCTCAAAGGCATAGGGACCTTCAGTGACAACGGGTATTACGGTGAAGTTATAAAGCACCGGAGGGGAATCGGCTTGCCATTCCAAGGTCTTGGCACCCCATGGATTTTTTCCGGCAACGGCACCTGTCTTTAAGGACACCAATAGGTTGATTAGGGCCATAAACAATCCAGTGGCTAGAATGACAATTCCAACAGTGGAAATCTGGTGATAAATCTGAAATTGATCCAGGTAATGATAATAGCGCCGCGGGCTACCCTGCGACCCCATAATCAGCTGCACAAAAAAGGTCACGTTGAAACCAATGAAGACGAGAATAGCTGCAAAACGTCCCCAGAATTCATTGTACATCTTACCGGTCATTTTTGGCCACCAGTAGTGAATGCCACCGATAAAGGCGATCATGGTGCTACCCATGGCCACATAATGAAAATGTGAAACAATAAAGTAGGTGTCATGGAGATGTATGTCCACAGAAAGAATACCCAAAATAATTCCGGTCAACCCACCAATGGTGAAGTTAAATAAAAATTGCAAAGCATATAGCATCGGTGTCTTTAAATCGATGGAGCCTTTGTAAAGGGTGGCTGTCCAGTTAAAGACCTTTATGGCGGATGGCACTGCCGTAAAAAAGGTTAAGAAGGAAAATATGAAATCAGCCAGTTCTGATTGACCGGCCACAAACATATGATGCCCCCAAACGATAAAGCCGATAATGGCAATCGCAATGGATGAGTACGCCACAAATTTGTATCCGAAAATATCTTTTTTGGCAAAACAAGTAATAAGTTCCGATGTAATTCCAAAACCTGGCACCACGATTATATAAACCGCAGGATGGGAGTAGAACCAGAAGAAATGCTGCATGAGCAAGGGATCCCCGCCCAAGGCAGGATCAAAAATTCCAATATGGAAAAAGTTTTCCATAAGCAATAGCATTAAGGTTAGGGCAAGCACCGGAGTCGCGAAAATTTGCATAATTGCCGTGGCGTACATGGCCCAAAGGAAAAGCGGCATGCGATACCATGTCATGCCTGGAGCGCGCATATTATGCATCGTCACCAAGAAATTCAAACCTGTTAAAATGGATGAGAAGCCCAAAATAAATGCGGCGACAAGCATCCATAAGACCGCAGGATTCTGGGAAAGCGAGTACGGCGCATACATGGTCCATCCTGAATCCGCATGGCCGGCCACAATGCTCCATAATGCAAGTGCCGCACCAATCCAATAAAGGTACAAGCTGGTCAAATTGAGCTTAGGAAACGCCAAATCCTTGGCTCCAATTTGGAGGGGGAGAATAAAGTTTCCCAAAGCACCTGGAATTCCGGGGACAACTACAAGAAAGACCATGATCACACCGTGCAAGGTGAAAAATTGGTTGTATTGATCCGGCGTGAGGAATTCCTTTAATGGACTCCACAGCTCTAACCGGAACAGAAAGGCGAATGTACCACCGGCGATAAAAAAGCATAAAATGGACGCCAAGTACATCATGCCGATGCGCTTATGATCTACAGTCACCAACCAGGACATGAAGCCCCGGCTCGCTTTCAGATAGTTGATATTTTCAGGATGTGCGTGGGCAGTCATGTGAATCCGTCCGGGTTTTAAACCTTTTTACTTGTTTCTCACTTTAAGGATTTGATGTACGCAATAAGGGCTTCTACTTCCCTATCAGTTAGCTGGCCCTTAAATGTGGGCATCACGGGCAAGAAGCCATTGACCACTTTGGCAGTTGGGTCCATCATCGATTCGCGGAGATAGGCATCGTCGACAGTAACCATTCCTGCCGGGCCACAGTTTTCGGAAATCCCAGCAATCCCTTTCCAAGAAGGGCCCACGCCTCTGGTACCATCCAAGCTATGGCAAGCGTTGCAACCGCGTTTCGCGTAAAGTAATGCTCCGTATTGTTCAGGCGTTAAGCCTTTGCTAGGATCGGATGCGGCCAGCAACCACTCCCGGTAAGCATCTGCTGTGAGCACTTTTACCGAGGTCAACATGTAGGAATGACTGGTACCGCAATACTGAGTGCATTCCACCTGAAATACACCTGTCCGAGTAGCTTGGAACCATTGTGCGGTATAGCGATTGGGAAGGACGTCGGCTTTGATTCGGAAAGCGGGTACATAAAAGCTGTGCAAGACATCGCGTGAAGTCATAACAAGTTTTACAGGAGTGTCTACAGGAACGACTAACGTATCGTT
Organism: Fibrobacteria bacterium; assembly: GCA_043766615.1. Classification (GTDB taxonomy): domain Bacteria; phylum Fibrobacterota; class Fibrobacteria; order UBA11236; family UBA11236; genus Chersky-265. The sequence goes on from JAYUHW010000255.1 coordinate 3,912, forward strand.
TATCGCCCCGGTTGGATACTCAAAACTCCAACTCCATTTTTGGCCACGTACATTTACCTGCATAAAGCCGGCTGGTGCGATGCGCATGTGCAAATAGCCCTTCATTCCAATGAAGAATAGGCACATGACGATGAATAATGGAATCAAAGTCCAGGCAAGTTCGATTTTGAGGTTATGAGTAATCTGAGCTGTTGCGAGCTGGTTCGGCCGACGACGAAGGTATTTGAAAGTAAAAACGAGGATCAGGGCACAGATCAGCACAAAGAAAAAGATCGAAATCCAGTAAAAGAGCATAAAAGCCGGATCTACCATATCGACAAAGGTAGAGGCCTTTTCAGGGAGCCAGAAAGTTTTG
>JAYUHW010000256.1:0-2753 GCA_043766615.1 Fibrobacteria bacterium
TTCATGGAATTGCATCCCGAATTGTTGGTGACGATGAAGGCCGTGGGAGAAATCCCGGCAACGCCGAAAGTGGATTCCACGAAAAAGGAATCTCCCAAACCCGAACCAGCTTTAAAACAAGAGCGCCACAGCTCCAACTTGGTTTGGTGGCTGGCCGGTAGCGCCGCAGTTGCGGCAGGCGCGGGGACTGCAACCTATTTCGTTATGACCAGTGACAATAGCCCAAAGGTGTACCGCATCCATGACTAGGTATTCGTTAAAACGTGTTTCGATAGCATGGTTGCTCGGGGTGAGTTTCCTGATTTCATCCTGTATTGAATCCAATAAAAGCGAACAAGTGGAACTGTCCCTTTCCAAGGTACCCGCGGGAGTGGACCGGTTGCAAATAACATTGGTGAATTTTGAAGATACAACCATTGTATACGAAACCCTTTGGGACGCCGGTAGCGTGCCGTCCTCACCATTTGTGGCATCCTTAGGAACAGCAAAAGGGAAAAATTGGCTGGTGAAAGTGAAAGGATATCAGGATTCTTTATTGGTGTATCATGTCCTTATTCCGTCCGACCCATCCAATATTCCAATGCATATGGAAGTTCGGTCCGCTTGGCCAGCTGTGTTTTTTACATCTGCATCACTCGATACAACCGGCACTGCGGATTCCATCAAATTTATGACTGGATTTCATAATGTACCACCAGGCGCACATTGGCATCTCAATTTCAGTGCAATTGCGTATGAGGTTGCCTATACAGCTTGGCGGAATGTGGCTTTACCAAAACTTCAAAAAGGAACCTTCCTAACCGCTGACTTGCATGTCAACGGCACCCATGCCAGGTTGCCCGTGCAGGAACCGGATACCTTCTTTGTGGATGAGGCGTTATCACCGGCGAGTTCTAAAGTGCGTATTACCGATGCCTATCAAGACTCTGCGAACCAGGTGCATATCCTATTGGCTTTGGAAAATTTTAAATTGCCCACTTTGGATTCGGATGTTCCCGGTGAAGGCACGCCCTTGGTACATAATAAAAAGGGTTTGGGATTGATTCCAGGCTTCAACAACTTGGATGGGGACCCTACTCATCTGGTGGGTCCCGCTACGGGCTTGACGGGCATCGACTCAGTGGTTGTGGCCTTGCATTATGCCAGAGGGATTCGCATACGCCCACCTGTTCAAGCATCCTTATCCGTTGCCGACGCCCTGCGCCTAAGGTCCACCATTCCCACACTGAAGATTGTATCCTCTGGTGTCAGTGCAGCAGATACCAACATGTTTTCCCTAACATTGGAACGCACTAATTTTACTGGATTGCACACCCATATATATCGCAACACCTTCGGCGATCGTGAGTACCAGATTTGCAATTTGGATCAATGTTCCGTAGAAGCACGCGTATGGAAAGGAGCCAAGACCTTGGTAGTCGCGGCGCATTTCAATGGAACTCACAATCCCGTCATGCCCTTGGTGACGGCTTCCACGTCCTTGCCTTGATGGACAGGCGTTGCACTTTTTAGGTACACCCAAAGCCCGGTTCCCAGCAATAGAAATGGGAAAAGACTGAGCAACATTGTCATGAGAATATAGGCGTTTAAGGTACGCGGGGTGAGTGGTCCACCACAAACAGAGCAAGCTATTGATGCATGAACACCGATTAAAACTGTTACAGTCAGTATATTGAAAAATGACTTCATAGCTTTCGATGCTGCATAATTCTGCTTCGTGACCTATGTGACATCACAACAAGTAAACCAGTCCATACAGAATAGGCCATAGACCCACCACAAAAATCCAGTACAAGGCAACGGGCCTAGCGGCACCTCCCCCAGATTGACCCACGGCAGGTAAGGAAAACCCCAATGCCACCAACCCAGCCAAAGCATGGATGGCATGTGCGCCAATAATGAGATAGAAGAATGCACCATATGTTCCGGAAGTGAGCGCCAATCCAAACCCGATCAGTCGGATCCATTCGAATCCTTGAATGAATATGAAAACTGAGCCTAAAACTAAGGCAGTCAAATACCGCGAACGATCCCGCAACGCATTCTTACCGGACCCAGCGCCAAAGGCTGCCGGCCAAATAACCCAAGCGCTCGCCAACAGGACTACGGAGTTTATTCCTGTAAGCACCACCGGCAATCGGGGCTGGCCCATCGGAGGCCAGGCGATGGACGCGGAACGCGCAACAAAGAAGGCGCTGATCAGTGCGGCAAAAAACATGAGCTCTGTAAAGAGCCAGAGTGACATTCCCATAAGGGCCGATGACGGGTTGAGACGACGCGGTAAAGAAAGAGTGTGGTTCATTTGGCGATAACCGAGGTGATGGGGATAATGTCCGGGTACACTCCGAAAAAGAAAAACCCAAGACATATGAATGCGAATAGCACCGCCGCTTGGAACACGATGGACTCCCGTTTCAGTCCCATGAATTGGAAAATTCCCAACCCGGCAATGGCCGCAGCCGCGGGCCAAACAATCACTCGCGAAAAATGATCGAGATACAATAGCGAAAAGATGAAAACCCAAACAACATCGACCAGGTACCAATACAGGCCTACCATTTCCACGCGACCTAAATGATGTCCTCGTTTAGCCGCAATGGCGATTATAATCATTGCGATAATGCCTGCTAGTATATGCAAGCCGTGTAGCCCCGTCATCCCGAAATAGAAGTCCCAGAATAAATGCGAACCGGGAATATTTCCATGCGCAATTTTCAGGGAGTATTCATAACCCTTAACGGTCAGGAATCCCA
>JAYUHW010000257.1:0-3763 GCA_043766615.1 Fibrobacteria bacterium
GAAAATGGAAAAGGCATCATACCGGAGTCCCAAAGCCAGATTCCACGCGCCAATCGCAAAAGCATCTTCTGCATAGGTGGCGGCGGTCCAGCCGGTCCCGACTTCTTGAGTTTCCAAGGAATGGCCGCCATGGGTTAAATCAAAAGCCAGAAGGCGGGGATCCCCATTGGGTCCAGCCAGCGCGGAATCCGTGATGGCAAAGGCGAGTGATTCGGAAAGCGGATTGAATTCTCCTGAGACACCTGCATGGATGCGATGTATGTGTCCGCCAATGCGCGGGTGGAGAGTAAGTTCCGCGAGACCGCCATGGTATCCCTCTTGACGGGAGGCCCCGAGAAAATAGCGTTCATTTTCGGCAATGGCCTGTAGGGAATCCTGGGTACCGGTCAATCTGGAAAGGCCGCCACTGGTGAGGTTCGCTCTGGTTCCCCGTGCATACAAAGAGAATGCCATGGATGTTCCAGCACCCAAATCGAGATCGGCCCGTGCACCCATCAAGTAGGATCGCAAGCCCTGGCCCTGGTCCTGTCCGGGATTGCGCAACTTAAGATTAGGGATTTCAAAATCACTGGCATCGTAGGCACCCATGATGCGCAGTTCCAGGTGAGTGGTAGCCAGGGCGGTGATCTTTCCGAACACGTGGTTGCTGTGTCCAGCATCATGTATAGCAGTGAATCCGGAAATGGGATCGAGATAGTGGTCGGTTTGACTGTGCGATGCGTTCAAGACCAAACCGGTCCGTTCGCCCAAGCGACCACTAGCCATGCCTTCCACATCGCGGGTTCCGAAAGAGCCAGCTCCCGCACCGGCGCGCAACGCAAACGGCCGGTTTAGACCATCTTGCATGGTGACGTCCACTACGGCAGATCCTCCCACATATTGGGCGGGCAGGCCTCCCATATGGATGTCCACCGATTTGGCCATATCGGTCGAATATAAGCTGGAATAAATCCGGGTGGGATTGCCGGGCCAAGGAATGCCATCTACGATATATTGGATTTGAGCATCCTCGCCGCGTGCGTGCATGCGGCCGTCCTCATCAGGAATAATGTCCGCGGATTGAAGCAGCATGGCTTCGCCGACTTTTTCTCGGGAGGGACAGAATAGGTTTGCTATGTCCTTGGCCAGGTATAGGCGGTGACCGGAAGAATCAGGTGTGGTTTCATTTGCACGGACCCGAATGAATCGGCTAGGCAACTCTAAGCTGTCATCCGGGGCATGGAAAAGTGAATCTTGACTGTGAACGCTGCCAGACAAAATCAAGACTAGAACTGTCCACAAGAATGACATCGGTTCAAAATAACCTGATGCCACTAATTTGTCAGTCCTCATCCTTTATCGGCCAAAACCTGGTCCAGCGCCACCGATCCAGTCAATATCACGCCAAGGATCACCTTTTGCATAGTGGAGGGTATGCCCACTTGTTCCATTCCATTCAATATGCTGGCCATAAGCAATGCGCCCAGCAACGACATCCACACATTTCCGGAACCGCCACGCAAGCTGGTGCCCCCGATGACACAGGCCGCAATAGCATTCAGTTCCTGGTAGTCCCCGATATCGGCAGCCGATGCCATTAACTGCGAGGTGGCAACTAGGCCCGCCAACCAAGTGAGCATGGCCATGAGCATAAATACTCCGATGGTATGCCAGTGAATGGAGATACCGGAATATTCCGCTGCTTGACGATTGGAGCCTATTGCAAAAACATGACGTCCAAAGCGCGTGCGCACTGCCACGGTATGGCATACTGCTGCCGTAATCAACATGGCCGCAACGCAAACAGGAACTCCGCGGTCGGCATTGGCAATGGTAACAAAGACGAATGCGACGACTATCCAAATTGCCGATTCCAAACCGGAGCGCCAACCTGAAATTTCAGGCAAGCTGTGTTTCTTCCGCTCTATCGCTCTTTGCCATGCGAGACCGATTCGCATTGCCGCGAAAAGGCTTGCTGCGGCATAGCTTTGACCAGTTGAGAGATAACCTTGTCCCAAATATAAAAGTCCGGGATTTTGAATGGGAATAACTGGGTTGGCTAAATATTGCTTAAGCCCCGTATAGGCCATGAGCCCACTCAAAGTGGCAATGAAAGCCGGAACCTTCAAATAGGCAACCACCGATCCATGGATAAGGCCCATCAACAGAGCAAGGCAAAGGCTAATTCCTAGTGCGGTCCATATTGAAAACGGGTAGTGGTACAGGCAATAGGCGTTCACTGCACCGAGCAGTCCCAGTCCGGCTCCCACAGACAAATCAATATTCCCAGCGGCCATTACAAAAGTCATACCCGTAGCCAAAATTCCAACTACAGTTAGGTATTTGAAAAGGTTCACCATGTTTCCGGCTGTAAGAACTGCGCCTCCGGACCAAAAGTGGAATGTCACCCAAAGGATGGGAATGATCAGAATAAGAGCCAGTGTGCGTTTCATAGAGCTGCGCCTCCCGCGCAAAGTTCCAAAATGGTTTGCGAGTCTGCTTCCGCTGCCGCGTATGTACCGACAATGCGGCCTTGGCGTAGAACCAAAATGCGATGGGATAGGCGTAAGACTTCTTCATTCTCGGAAGAGATGAGAAGGATGCCGATGCCGGCCTTCGATAAACTTTGAATGATGCGATATATCTCGGCCTTAGCGCCTATATCTACGCCGCGCGTCGGATCGTCCAATAACAGTAGGCGCGGTTTGGTCAACAACCATTTGGCCAGGACGACCTTTTGCTGATTGCCTCCGGATAGCAGACCCGCCGGGAATTCCCCATGCAAGGTTTTTATGCCGAGGTCATGAATAGACAATTCCGTTTGCCGCATTTCCTTATTTGTATTTATGAATTGAAAAAACTGACAGAATTGTTTCAAACAGGCACTGGTAATATTATGCCGAATGCTTTGCTGCAACATTAAACCGTTTTGCCTTCGGTTTTCCGGGACCAGCGCTATGCCAGCGGACACAGCTTGTTTTGGATGGGTGGGCACATAGGGTCGCCCCGCAATTTCTATACGCCCTGTTCCGGGCACCGGACCCAATCCGAATAACGATTCAACCAACTCCGTTCGTCCTGCTCCCATTAGTCCAACCAAGCCCAAAATTTCGCCATGGGCCAAATCAAAGGATATGTTATCCAGAATCGATACTTCTTTATTGCGGGCTGACAAAACACTCCAGTTACGGACGCTCAATAGAGGAGGGTCTACTGCGGGAGGTGGGGGCGTGCGAGCTGGAAAGGCATCGTCGAGTGTGCGGCCCAGCATCAGTTGGACCACCTTTGCGGGCGTGGAGTCTGCCTTTGATACTGTTTCCACGCTGCTGCCATTGCGTAGAACGGTTATCCGGTTGGCAATGGCAAAGACCTCGTCGAGTTTATGGGAAACGTAGACGATACTCTGCCCGTCTGCCCTTAAGGTGCAGAGCAAATCAAGGAGGATATCGGATTCGCGTGCCGTTAAAGCGGAGGTGGGCTCATCTAAAATCAGGATGCGACCTGTTCCAGGGCCCGAATCGGTTTTGGGCTCTGCCAATTTCAGATCCGGGTGCACCATCAAGGCTCTGGCTATCTCGACCAGTTGCATATTTCCAATCGTCAGTTCTGCAACTGTTTGGTGTGGCTTTATGTCCTTACGTCCCAAGGTTGCCAGTAACCGCGCGGTTTCCGCTTCCATGCGTAGCCTATCGATCCATCCATTCCGAGTCAGTTCCTGACCCAGAAATATGTTTTCTGCTACGGTCAAATCCTGCGCAAGGGACAACTCCTGGTGTATGACGAC
>JAYUHW010000258.1:0-8085 GCA_043766615.1 Fibrobacteria bacterium
TGTCTACTATCGAAATATTTGGGTGGTTGAAAAAAGTAGTACGGCTGTTCGCCCTGGTCGCCCTGCTCTCCCCAAAAGATCCGGATTTATCCAGGAATCTTTAAACTCCAGCTTTTCCTTGATTAATGGAAGGCAACTGAGAAGCCCTCCAACTTTCGGACGCTACTTTTTTTCCAAGCTCTAGTTGGAGTCCGTTTATTTAGCCACTGTACTGTCGGTGCGAAACGGATCCGTCATCACCAGGTCCGAAGACTTGCGGATGATCTTGGGCCTTATCTCAATGATGAGATTGGTTTTGCGTTTCACGATAAGCTTGTGCGTAAACAGTGCTCCCAGTACCGGTATTTGACCTAGGATGGGTAGCTTTCTCAGTTCCACGGTTTCTTCTTCCGAAAGTAAACCGGCCAGGAAAATAGTTTGGCCATCGGCTACGCGCACGGTGGTTTTGGTCTTGCGTACTTTGACGAGCGGCAGGTCTGAATTGGGGCCTTTGAAACCGGTGATGGAACTGACTTCGGGCTCCAGGTTGAGAGTGATTTCCGCATCCTCGTTGACATGCGGTTCCATGCGGATCTTTACGCCGACATCCTCATGCTGCACTTGTTGATTGGCTCCGCCGCCCGCAGTAGAAGCAGAATTGTAGCTCTGGATGACGTATGGGATTTTTTCGCCGATATGCAAGGTGGCTTCGCGGTTGTTGGTGGTGGTGAGCTTCGAGTTCATGAGAACGCGGGCGTCGCCGTTTTGGATGAGCATGTCGAGCAGCAGATTAAAACTTAATGGACCGCGTGTACCGCCCTTGAGCAGGTACCCTTGGGCTACGGGCACGGCAGGAAAACCAACACTGGTTTGCACCGGAGACAACGCCCCCCAGTCGATGCCGTATTTATTCTGTTCATCCACAGACACTTCGATCAATCGTGTTTCCAGCATCACCTGAGTATGGGGATGATCAAGCGACCGCACAATGCGTTCGATTTCATTGATGACTCTGGGACTGGCATAGGCGATAAGGCGGTTGCCGCCCTTGTCCACCTTGATGTTCTTGCTCAAATCGGCTAGCATGCCCGCCACTTCTTCGGCATCGGCATAGTTCAACGCGATGACATACCCGCTTTGTCCCACCTCATCTTTAAGTTTTCCCGACTCGCCAATCAAAACGGAATTGCCGATGATTTCATACGAGAGTCCGGCGGCACGCACGATGAGATCGATGGCTTCTGATACCGGCGTCTTATTGAGGATGATGGAGATCTTGGCTTTCTGGACACCTTCACCGGCGACAAAGTTCATGCTGGAGCGTTCGGCCATAACTTTGAGGATTTCCGAGAGGCTGGCATCCTGGGCATTCAGGGAAATGGTGGTGCGCAGGAGCGGATTCGGATCTTTGGTGACGATCGGGGACTCGACATTGATTTCAACGGGTGACGATGCATTCATTGAAGTCACACCGGATGGAGATAGCGGAGCTGCTGCAAGTTTCACCTGAAGCATGCCTAGAACCAGGGCCAGTAAGGCTACAGTGGCATGGGGCTGGAAAACCCGCCGGGACATATTCATGCTTTTTCCTCTCCTGAATCCGGGTCCAACACAGTGGGAACCTGGAAGTCTGTATGCGATAGTAATGGCAAAAGTAGTAATTGGACCAAGCCAATCATGGTCTGTGCGCGGACATCATTTGTGCTGATAGGTCCGGTTTCCGGAAATATCGTAGGTGAAAATTTCCGTATCCGATTCCAGAACAATTCCCTTAGCCGTAATTTTTAGGACTTTGCGTTCGCCTACCATATCTCCGACATCGACACTTTGTGATCGCTCTCCGTTCATGACGATAGCGGTATGCTGGCCATAGTCATCGGCGATGATGGCGGTGAGTTTGACGCGATCAGAGGGTGCTGCTGGGGCGTTGCTGGAGTCCGTTGGGCCGGGAATCGGATGGCTATTTACATTGGTCGTTGTTGCGGTAACGCGCTGGGCAGATTCGGCAGGGGCACTGGCCACCTCGCGGCGTCTGCCTGTCATGGGGTCTTTGCCGCCCGGATAGGCGAAACTGGCTCGGCGCGTCAAGACGTCTTCAAGATGATTAACAAGGTCGATGAATTTCTGATCGTAGCCTTCGGTGGTTGCGAGCGACTGGTTGACCACATTAAGAAAACCGCGGTCTTGTGAGAAAATTCGGACGGTGAGACCAAGAGCAAGAATCAGTGCCAAAAGGGCCGAGACCGAAAATGGGCTGTAACGCATCTTATACACCCTTCCTTACCCTAAAAGCGTCTAAATGCAATTTAATGGAAACGTTATTATGTGATGCAGGTGGTCGTGCTTGGGATTTAGATCCCTTAGAATGATCAATCTCTTGTGTGCTTCTGTCGCTTTGAGACAAATCAAAGGTTGTCAATGATAGCACACGACGACTATTCTCAAGTTTCGAACAGAATTCTCCAAAGCTGAAAAAATCTCCTTCCAGTTGTAAATCATATCCATATGTGGTTACTCGACCAGTTAAGATTGGTGGAAGGGGGCGAACGGATACCAACTTCATTTTTAAGTCATTTACACAATCGGTGAGAAAATCGAAAAGAACAGTTTCCGGTGAAAGAGAATCTTGCTGCCCAGCGAAGTCCATGTTTTGGAAAACCAGTTCTTTAACATGGTTCAGGTTTTCGGAAACGATTTTTGCTGTGGCCAATTGATTGGACGTAACGATGCGTTGCGTTTCCAATTCTTTGAACTTAGGGATAAATCTTGAGATATAAAAAAAGTCGAAAGGTATAATTACGATAGTTGCTATTGCCATAGCTGTGAGCAAGTATTCGCCGGGCTTCATTCGGCCTTCCATGTACGGGTGAATGCTGAAAAATCAAAAGCTACTTTACCACCTTCGTCTTTGCGCACTGCAGTATTTAGTTGGATTTTTGAGAAAGTTGCAGAAAACGTAGAGTCCCTGCGTAAAAGGTTGAGATAATGATCTAGAATCAGCAAGTGATCCTGCCTGGCTGTAGTATAGCCGAAACCAATAACACGCATCATTCCATTTTGGTAGGAGAACCCAGTTATCAAATAGTTTTCCGGCAAATACTTAGCCAATGCGGCAAGTTTTGTGGTCCAAAATTGACCCTTGCCTTTCAAATTATCCAGCTGCTCGATGTCCGCCTTGTCCACTATCAGCCGTGAAGCTGTATATTTTTGAAACTCTTGTCGGAGTCGATTCACTTGCTTTCTCTCATGGCTTATCACTTGTTCCATCTGCCAAATGGTCAGTCCTGAGTAGACAAGTGCTAAAAGGAAAAAGCCAAAGCACCCAAAACCTAAAATAAGTGTGAGGCGTTTTTGGCGTTCTTTTTTTTTCTCGCGATCGCGCAAATCGCGAATAAGGTTTATGCGGTAAGGGGTGTTGCTCTTATTGAGAATCACAATTCCCCACGCATTGCCAAAGCGATGGCTAAATCAAATCGTCCCGGAAGACTATCTGATTGAAAACCTAATTTGGACGGCAAACCCATCTTGTTTATTCGAAGTCCCGTTTGTTTTAAAAGGTTGCTTATTAGAGTTTCGCCGTCAAGGAAGTCGCCTAAAAGAACAATTTCTTGAAATCCGGAGGACCCTGTATTTTTATCATAGAAGGCCAAAGATCGGGACACCTCATCTACTAAGGATTGAATTTGTGATTCGCGAATTGGAATTGATGACTTGGGACCAAAAACATCTTCAGCTGGGAAGTAAAGATTTCGACTGAAAAACGACGATTCCTCTCCGTCGATGACGATGGTAGTAATTTGAGGCCCAATGTGAAGGGCGACCAAGGTTTGGTTTCCCACTTCGCCATCTTTCCAAGTCCATAGGGCATTAGCAACGGCTATCGGAAGGACATCAACGGCATCGGCCTTTAACCCCACTTTTTCTAAAAGCTCCAATTGCTTTTTGAGTAATGCATTGGAAGCCAAGGCAACTAAAACCTGGATCATTCCGGCACTAGGTCCTGTATTATCAGAAACCACCTCAAAATCCAAAGTTGATGTAGCGATTTCAAAATGAACCGATTTCCGGAGTTCCAGTCGAAGGGCTTGTTCCATTTCCTCTGTTGCTAATTTTCGGAAAGGAATTTGAGTTGCGAAAACCTGCTTTCCTGCCAGGCAGGTTACCACTGGCTCACGCGTGTTGATGTTCATTAAAGTTTTGACCTGGCGTAGGCCTTCCAATAGACCGACATCTTCAGCAAAACTTCCTTTAAACTCTTCTAAACGATCTACAGTAAATGAGCCGCGTCCATCGGTTGAAAGTCGTGCAACTCGTATGGCTAGTGTATCGTATTCGATGCCAACTGTAAAGCCGGGTATGGAGGTTTGAATGGTTCGTTTGATCATAGTTCCTTAAGGAAATGCCACTTGCGTCCAACTTGAAAGTACTGGAGTGCTAACTAATGGCGAGACACCACCAGGACCATCGGTCGCACTGTCAATTACCTGGGAAATTTGCAGGATTGGATGACCACTTGGACCAGTTGCTAAACTATTAATAGTATGTACTCCCTGCCCCTCGTAACCAAATGTCACTTTTACAAGCTTTCCATTTAAAGTGTCAAATCCACCAGGCCCACGAGTTAAAACAAAATTTTTTGCCCAAGTACTATCATTGATTTTCCCTTTGTCATACGCCCTTGTCCAACGAATGGCCATATGCATTCCAGATTCAGCAGCATATTGCAGTTGCAAATCCGAAGCCGAGATCAATCCGTCTTTCGCTGTATTTGTGGAAAGAATGATAAACCCGCCTGCAGCTAAACTCATGACCAGGGATAACGCGATGACCCCCACTAAAATCGAACCTTTTTGGTTTTTCATCGACTTGTGTTCCGGCAAAGGATTGTTTCCACTATATGGGGAAAAGTATAACTTCTATCCCTACTTTGGAATAGCAGGGTGGCAGTAAAGCCACGGCGACCCGGTTGCAGATTAAATTCACTTAGGGCTCCATTTAGGAAGGCTGTATCATTGCCAACTTGAAATGGATAGTAACCAACTGGGCCAGCGCCTAAAGGGTCCGTACGCCATTCTTCTAGGTAATTGGCTACAGAATTGATTTTGTACCTAGCAATGGGCAACCCAGCTTTGGTACAAAAAACTATTTCCTTTGCGGAAGCGACACCAAGGTCATAAGTGGGTGTCGTAAAAGGGTCAATCAAACTTTCGCCTGTAGATTTGACCCCACAAGCGGCATGTGCATTAGTGTGGAGCTGATCCGAAACGACTGTTTGCATTTGACCGGTCCTTAAATGAGCTGCTCCGTCTTTAATATGATTATTAGTCATGGAAAGCACCGAAAGCAGTGCCCCAGCTACAATAGTAGAGATTAAGCTAGCTGTTAGAACTTCAATAAGTGTAAACCCATTTTGAAAGCTCACAATTCCTCCGGAATTGATTTTTGGAGGCTGATCGTTTCATTAACTCCTGCATTGGACCAGCTAATATTAACTGTTACTGTTTTGAAAGGAACGAGGATGGTAAGTGTAGCATCATTTCCATCGGTCCATGAAACGGGTGCGACTTTGACGACATTAACCGTTAAGGTGTCAGGAATTGGCAATCCAATTCCAGGTGTTAAAGTACTGATAACGGTATTTGAACCAATAATCGCCGTTGAATCCGATTGGTATAGAGAGTCTTCCAAGATACTTGCAGCAAGAATCCTGGCTTGTCGACGAAGGCAGTCGCCGGCTTCGATGGTGCGCCCAATAGTCAGCATGGTCATGACTGCAGTAATAGCCATGCCTAGGATTAACGAGGCAACCATCAGTTCCACTAGAGTAAAGCCGGCTTGGTAAATTTCCTTTTCTAGATGCATTCAAGGTTTTTGTAATTATGTCAATGAATGGACAATTTCGAATTAATTTCTGGATGTACTAGGTCATATACGGTCAGATCGTTGCCTTGTATACCAATGGAGTATTTTAATGGTTCCGTTAGAAAAATATTTAAAAGTGTTATGCAATTGGGAATGGAGGGAGTGGAAATTTCTGTGCAAATTGGAAGCGAACCTGTTCTTCTATAATAAATATTTGCTGCCGCCGCAGCGGCACTGGCAATATTTTTGACAACTTCTCGTCTTTGACTCTGAACATACCCAGTATAAATTGGGATCGCTACTGCGGCTAGGATACCCACAATAAGTGCGACGATTACAACTTCTACCAAGACGAAGCCTTTGTGGAGGCAACGGATGCTCATCTGTTTTCCCATTTAAATTTAATGGCGAGTTCAACTATTATTAGTGTTAATACTTGTAAATCGAACTGTCTTTTGCTGGCGAAGAAATGTGTGTTGCGATAACAGCGCCTGAAGAGTCCATTCTCGTAATTTTAATATTGATTCCAATGGGAAGCTGCATGGTTGAGCCGCCTGGAGTACAGAGGAGGGAGGCAGCCACTCCAGTCGTTGGAACTGCTCCTGCTGTGACACTAACGCTACCTGCTTGATTGATGCATGCCCCCATATATGAAGCTACCGAGCCCGCGGCATTTGCTGCAGCATTTTGTCTTGAAGTTGAGACATAGCTTGTATACATCGGAATGGCCACAGCTGCCAATGCTGCAACAATTATGGCCACAACGATAACTTCTACCAAGGTGAAACCCCGTTGATTCTTTTTACTGTTTACGCGTATCATGATTACTCCTTGATATGAATGGTTTTCGACTACAATTTAACTACAGGCTACGAAAGAAAAAATTTCCACTCTTTGCCATTTCTTAATGAATGAATTGGCCAATCATGAAAATCGGTAGATAAAGGGCAAAAAGTATTCCTCCCACCACGCTACCTAAAGTCACAATAAGCACGGGTTCGATTATTGAAGATAGGGAATCCACTATATTTTTGATTTCCCGTTCATAAAATTCTGCTGCCTTTCCTAAAAGTTCATCCACTCGGCCGCTGGTTTCTCCAGTGGAAACAAGCTGTACGACTAAAACCGGAAATAGACCACTAACTTCCAAGGCCTCGCTTAATTGATCCCCTTTTCTCAGGCTGGAATAGATGTTTTCCAAGCTTTTGGCAAAATAGTGGTTATTAACGGCGGCACCGGCGATTTCGGTAGCTTTAAGAATAGGCGTTCCTGCTCCCATGAGTAAGGACATGGTCCGGCAATAAGTAGCCCAGATATTCTTTTGGATGATGCCACCGAAAACTGGAACCCGTAGCATGTTTTTTTGAAATTGAATTTTGAATTCATCCCGCGTCATCAGGTATTTAAATCCGATAAATAGTAGGACGGCGACGACAACGCAAAGAATCGTATTGGTGCGAACGATATGGGAGATGTCTATTAGCATTTGAGTTGGCACTGGGAGCTTGGCGTTCAAGCCGGTATAGATAACTTCAAAGGTGGGCACAAGTTTCCACATGATGCCCAGCATCATAATACTTACGAAACCGGCGATAAAGGTGGGATAACGCATGGCGGTTTTAACCTTACCCCGCATGATTTCCACGCTTTCCATATAATTGGCCATGCCATCCAGTACTCGGTCGAGGGCTCCAGACACTTCACCAGAGTTCACGACAGCGATATACATGGGATTAAAGGCACCGGGATGTCGGGCCACGGCTGCGGAAAGCGTTAAGCCAGTGGAAATGTCTCCAGACACTTGCTGAATAATAGCTTTGAAAACCGGTTTCTCTCCTTTGGTGAGCTGGTCCAACGCTTTTGAAATTGGAACGCCCTGGCCAACCATAGTTGCTAATTGTCGAGTGAAAAAAACTACACTACGATAGGGAACCTTGCCTTTTTTGCTTCTTAAAATTTCACTGACGGTCTCGGAAATTGGTTTTTTGGGATTGAGTTCATCCGCGTCAATTTCTCTGACTATAATCGGCAGAAAATCCTTCTGGGTCAGCTTACCCAGCACCTCATCCGCATTCAGGCCCTCCATGGTGCCCAGCAGTACCCGGTGCTCCCGGTCCCTAACTTTATAGCTGAACTTGGGCATGGCCGCTTACTCGATTTCCCCGGCCATTTTATCTTGCCGCTTTTTCATATCCGGGAACGCTGGGAAATACCGTGACGAGTCGGCCGCAATCGTAGGACGCG
>JAYUHW010000259.1:0-3872 GCA_043766615.1 Fibrobacteria bacterium
CATCCGGTTTCCAAAATGCAAGTGTCAGCCAAAAATCCGTACCCGTTCCGGTACGGCATATTCAACCCGTTGAACACGCCGCCTCTCAAACCCAGACATTTAAAGCCATTCCCTCCACCGAACCCGGTATTAAAACTGCGAAGTTAAACTCCGGTGGGAAACAAGGAGTTGGGTTTCTCACCTTTTCCATTGGTCTTATAGCTGTGGCAGGTTTTTCTACTTGGTTGGCTTTCCAACTTGCAACCAATGAAATTCACAAAGCGGCTTTGGCATTTGTAGATCAGAAAGGCCTTAAAGCCACCGCTACCTCGCTTCAAGATTTTCAGGTCAAAACCAAAAGGCGCATTGAATCTCTGGAAGAGCAAATAAAACAGTTGCGCGAGCAGCTGAACGCGTCAAATGTTGCCACTGAATCTTTAAAAGTGGCAAAGACTGAAGTCGCAGCGCTGGAACCACCAAAAAAGAAAGTGCAGTCCTCACGCGCCTTGCCGAAACCAGAAAAAATGGAATCGAGGTCAAATGGAAATAAAGCCATGGCCAAAAGTGAAGTTTCTGTTGCCAAGGCCAAGCCGGTTAAAAATGTACAGGTCGTCAAGAAGGCGAAGCCAGCGGATAAGCCTGCTAAATTGGAAAAGGCCCGTGCCTTACCGCAAGACGAAAGTACAGATTCTCCAGCTACCTACAATGGGCCCTCTGGAGAAGTGCCCAGACCACCTGGAATCGGTGATCAAGATCTCCCTCCGCCACCTGGAGAATAAAAACAAGGATTGGAGAGAATCACTCCTGCAAGCTAAGCGCTTGGAAATCTTTGGCCAATTTTTCCACTTGCAGAATAAAATGTTCTTTTTGTTCCGGCGTAAGCATGCGATACACCATGAGGATCATCGTTTTCAGGCGTGTATCAAAGGCCTTTTGAGCCGCTTGGTATTCCTTATTGCGCGACCTTTCCGGATAGACATAGTAATCCTCCAAGAAACGGCGCAGCCTTTTGGGCCCAGCCTGCTTGTGCAACATATCTGCCACACGTTCGGTTGCGCTTTCTCTGGCGTCCAACCACAAATTGCCATTCCACGGTAAAGTCCGATTGAGCACCTTAATCTGGGCCTTTTGCTCCGCCTGCAAACTCCCGGTCCAATCCTCAAGTTCGTCGATGATTTTAACATAGCGATGTTCGAATCGTTCTTCACTGTTTCCGCTGAAGTCCTTGCGCAGCTTTTCATTCTTTTTCTTTTGTCGATCCACCCACATGTCAATTTGATTGGGAGTCAAAGAATCCAGTAAGGAGACAGCCTTGTCCATCATCGGTAATAGTGTTCCCCGCAGGAGGATGTGATAGAACGTAAACGCCGAATCGATTTCCTGTGGCCTTAGCCCATCCCCAAGGCTGGCAGCCAGGCGAGTCAAAAAGGTCGAATAGCTAGGCAGCATTTCCCGCCTGTGCCATTTGAAATAGGCTGCTACATCTTCTTTAAAATGCGTGCGCTGGGCTTTATCCAAATCAAAATTGTCTTCAACAGAATAGATTACCACCCAATCCGCATATTCATAGCCCATTCGCAATTTGGTACAACCCACCACACATAGCAGCGTGAGTCCAATGAATAAAGCTCGTATAAAAGTTGATCTACCGATGCAGTGGTTAGAAGGCAATTACAACTCCTTCACCAATTTTTTGGAATTAGAACCTAAGGTTTATGGCTTGAAACATTAGGCGATCCCCATCAGAAGGGCTGCGCGTCCACCCAAATCTGGGCGGCAAAAGGTGCAGGCCGGTTTGTCCGCCAATGGTCCCTTCCCGTTTACGGTCGTGGAACATGCGTGAGACATTGAAACCCAGCACACCACCCAGGGATGGAACCGCTAGTAAGGGTATGAAGGGCACCATGCTTATATCATCCTTGACACCCATCCAGGAGGCGAGTGCCAATGCCCCAGAAGTGGTTACGGCAGTGCCGAGTAAGGTTGGCCAGAATCCACCGTCTTCTTCATCCGTTTGCCCCACAAAATAAGTGGTAAGCGCCGATCCAAGTAGAAGGCCGGCTGAACCTCCCCAAAAAGCCCCGAAATAATTGTCATAGCGAATTCCGGTAAAGGTCAGCGTACCTTTGCGTGCTGCGGAAGAGTAAATAGCGGATTCGATGCCACTACCGATATAAAAACTCAGTGCTCCTGCGACTAAGGAGCCCGCCATTCCAAAACCGTATTCCCTTAACAGCAAGGGCGGATCCCGGAAGATGCGAAAATCCTGGGGCTGCCGAATTGGATCTTGGGCCACATTATCCGCCACCGCCATTGAATTGTTCGTGATGGCTGCCGGCTTTTCAGCTACAGATGAAACAGAATCCAGAACAGTTCTCGCTGTATCTGGTGCCGGAGCGGAACTCGGCGTTGCTGCCCAACTGGTTACCGACAATACGCTCAAATAAATAACTAAGGCTTGACACGCTTTCCCCATGGTTCCTTCCCGGCTATTAAGCCCCGGATACGACATATTAAACTCAAACCCATAAATTACATGGATCAGGAGCGGGCAAAGATAGTAAACAGTTTTTTTCGGCCTATTTTAGAACCAGTTGCACCATTTTAGAACGCTCGCGAAGTGGACTTGCGAGTGCCCGGCCCTCAATGCTGGATTATTTTCCAAAAACAGAACGCACCGTTGTCGAATTTTTATTTGGCATGACGGTTGCGGTGCTCATTCTATTATGGTACAAAAACAATTGACATGGCCGGCAGAACTAACCCTCTCCCTCATCGGCGGAAAATGGAAAGGGCTTATCCTCCACCGTCTTTTGCAGGGCGAATCCAAACGCTTTGGTGAGTTAAAACGATTATTGCCCGGAATTTCAGCCAAAATGCTGACCAAGCATTTAAAAGAGCTGGAACTCGAAGGCTTAATTACCCGTTGGGAAACCGGAGGAGAGCACCCCCGCATTTTGTACCTGCCGACTTCCCGTTGTCAATCCCTGCTGCCTATCCTCACAGCCATGCTCCAATGGGGCAAGGAACAGCTGGATATTTATGCCGCCAAACCGGAAATTTCTACTGAGGAATCAGAGGAGAAAACGAACTCTTCTCATACCTCTGCTCTTTGAGGGCTGCGACAAGGTCTTCCCTTTTCAATCCTTCCTTAATGCAAAGTTCCAAATAAAATTCCTGTTGGAGGGGGTCTTTGCATTTATCCAAAATGGTTACATGGCAACTCCAAGGAATGCCACGCAGCTTGGGCAAAAGCGTAGCTCTCTCAAAATAATTTAAGTAGAAAGCGCGCATCATTTGTAAGTCGGTAGATAGAAGGCCCTTAGCCCCGATGAATTCCAAACGTAACTTGGCAGAAACAGTTTCAATTACTTTGGGAACAGCAATTCCATGGAAGTGCATCATGGCCAATATGTGGCCTACATCCCAGCACAGCGACACCCATTCTTCCGAATTGATGAAAGCCTTGCCATCGCGTTGAGCCCCGCGTAGGTGAACGCGTATGGTGTCGTGGAGCCATTGAATGGCGGTATCTTCAGCGGATTGCATGCCCTAATTTTCGTGAATCGTTATTGTCGGTACAAATGTAACTCAGTTTTGGGTCAATTTCTGACCTCGGTGCGATATTACCTCTTTTTCAAGGCCGATTCAAACAAGATTTGATTTTTTTTGTCGTTACCCATGGCCTAAAGTGGCGCACCGTTTAAAGAAATAAAATGAATAATTCCTAGTGGATTATGGTAGACTCAAGTTAAGGTGTACCAGAAACGGGAGGCGAAAATGCTAACTGACCAAGTGCAAATGGGGTTAACGGTTTTCAGTGGGATGATTTTCTTCGTTTGGATCCTTCCGGGCCTAGTGTGTCGCCGTGGGAAATTCCCGGAAGACCGCCC
>JAYUHW010000260.1:0-2590 GCA_043766615.1 Fibrobacteria bacterium
TGCAGACCATCCAAAGTACCTACAATTTCAAAGGCATCAAAACTAAAAGTGCCGTCACTGGCAAGCGGTTTAGTAGCCATGAAATTGGGATAGAGCACATTGCGAAAATAGATAGAGTCACTGAAGGTGGAAAGATCATAGCCGTTGACCTTGCCCGCAAGGGTCCCACGCATGCCGCTCACCGCAACGGTGTCCCGAACCAGCGCTTGAAAGGCTGCATCTCCTGCCATGTCCAGATCCAAGGACCAGGGTAGCTCAATTCTAGCATCAAAAATCAACCGCAAAGTGTCCGGTGAAGGGCGGAATGTTAAGACTTTGGATTGGACCATAGCATGGATGGAAACCAATCCAGTGCCTGCGCCAAGCAGATCGGCAGTTGCGAGTGTGAAGGCGCCATTTGAAGCCAAGGGCACCTTGAGATGGAGTGCCGGAGTATTTGGATGCGATAGAAAAAGATTCGCTTCCAGCACTGCCGGGTCATAATGATTGACCTTACCAGTAATGACTGTCGCTTTACCAAGCGTAAGGACCGTATCGCGTCGCAAGGAATCATAACGGTTTTCAATATTCAAATTGAGCGACCAAGGATAAGGTGTTTTTGCGCCGACAACCGTATCGGAAACAGAAAAATGTCCCATCATATCGGCTTCAAAATGTTCAGCGATATGACAATGAAACATCCAATGACCAGGATTACTGGCATCCAAAAGCACATCCACCGTATAGCCGCGACCAATGAGATAGCTGTCCCTCCAGACCAATCCCTCTGCAGGCGCCTTTCCATTCTCGCGAACAACTAGAAATCGCTGCCCATGAAAGTGAATGGGGTGCGGCATGGGATGGTACATGAGCATTCCGCTCATAGCAGCTTCCGGACTGCCCGGTGCGGGTGTGGTGGACGTGTCGTTATGAATCCTTATCATCACCTGTGAACCGCGCTGGAAATTCCAATTGATTTCATGGTTTTCCAGGCCGGTTTTAAGATCTCGAATGGCCCAATGCATATTCTGATTGCTTGATTGCTGATTCATCAAAACCATACCGGCCCCATGCACGCTGTCATTCCATTCAATGCCCATCGTGTTGGCCGGGTCCGGATCATGTTGCACAGCGGATAGCTTGGACAGGGGTTTGGACATATCCATATAGCCGGTTAGTAGGATTTCCTCGTCCGGTAATTTGTCCAGTGATTTACGGAAAGGATCCAGACTTTTGGTAACCGCTATGCTTTGAACCAAGGCCAAGCTACTGCGCAGGTCGGTCGCAATCGTGTCCGGATCGTAAAAAATCTTGCCGATTACCGCAGTTCCCGTTGGGGTGGCATTCAAGAGCTCCAAAGGCGAATAATCGTCCAATCCATCATTGAAGCCCAACTGGAAAATAACCCGTTCCGATGGCGCAAGGACGTAGCTTTCCTTGGCTCCAGGAAATTCAAAACGTCCATTGTCCGCCCCAATAATGTTCATATCCATATCACGGGAAAATTGCAAATTGTAAACTCGGGTATTGGACGCGTTAACCGTGTAAAACCGAATGGTTTCATTGCGTTTCACATGCAATTCAAAATGGGGATTTCCGTTGATTAGCAGAACATTTCCAAAGCGGCCCATCAAGGCATAATCGCTAACATTTTGGTAAAAGGGGTGAATAGATTTTTCATCCAGAAGAATATCATCCAACACCAGCACAATTTCCCGATTGACCGGTGGCCAATAGCTCGTATCTTTCGGCACGACCAAATAAGTTCCTGCCAATCCTAGTTCCATCTGATAGTCTTCTCGGTAATGGGGATGGTACCAGAATAATCCTGGGTCCGGAAAGTGTATTTGATAGACCACGGTTTTTCCGCTATCCGCCGTGGCAGTGATTCCCGGTAAACCATCATATTTGTAATCGAGACGCACTCCGTGAGAATGCAGACTGGTGGGCAAGTTGGTGTGATTGACAAGCAACACGGTAATCGACGCACTTTCAGCCACGCGTATAGTTGGACCAGGGATGGAACCATTGTAAGCCAGCATTCTCACTTTGTGTCCGGAAAAATTCTTTGCCACCCAGCCGACGCTAAGCCGAAGCGTATCCCCGTCCTCTACGTTTACGATGTGGGTGGTATCCGCTTCCGGCAAGCCTTCCACACTCGTGTCAAAGGGAACTTTTATCAATGCATCCGCCGGTTTAGTCGGTGCGGTTTTTTCCGAGCAACCCAACATGCATCCGAGCAGTAGAACTCCACTCAAACAGGTTAATCTGCTGTGCCTCATGTTCCCCGGTTTCAACAAGTTTAACCTTTTCGATTTTAGAGTTTGGAATTGGTAAAATTGCGTTTTTTATGGGGCAATAGCACCCACTTTTCGCAAAAATGATTCCTACTGATACGCGTGTGTGTTTTCCCCTTGCAGTATTCTTATGTCAGGCTCAAAATAGGTTGATGGGTCTTCCGAAAACTTGAAGGCAGGTATGACATGAAACCAACATTGCGTTGCCTATATCTGGGAGTGTTACTTGGAATGCTGTCACATGGAATTCCGGTTGCACAAGAAAATATAGTCTGTGGGTTGGACCAAAGCACAGTGTCCCCTTCCGGCGCCCT
>JAYUHW010000261.1:0-10020 GCA_043766615.1 Fibrobacteria bacterium
CTTAAGTTACTCAAGCATGTCTATGGAAAGCAGCAAAAGGATCGGGTTGCACAAAAAGGCTAAAAATATATAACCTCAATCTGGCAAGGCGTATACATCCCGATATTCCGGAACTATGCCATTCCATCCCAGCGTTTCAGCAATGGACTTTCGTAACCCCTCAGCCGCTGCTGGCTCACCATGCGTTATGAATACCTGCTTTGGAGGCTTGGCGGATGTACTCAGCCATTGCAGGATTTCACTTGAATCCGCATGAGCCGAAAAGTTCCCAAGCGAAGCCACTTCCGCCCGTACTTCCACATATTCACCTTGGATTTTTATTCTATCCGCACCTGCCAACAGCGCTGCACCCCTAGTGCCTACTGCCTGAAAACCGGACAACAGGATCAGGTTTTTTGGATCGGGAGCAAATGCCTTAAGGTGGTGCAGTACACGGCCTCCCGTTGCCATTCCACTCGCAGAAATAATCACCATGGGGCCTTTACGATTGGAGAGCAGACGGGATTCATCGGCGTCATTGACATAATTGGCCATGCCAAAGACTTCTGCTGCATGTGCCTCTCCCATGGAATGGGCTTCAGGGTATTCGGAATAAAGTCGTGTCACATTCATTGCCATGGGGCTATCGACATAAATGGGAATGGCCGGCAAGTTTCCAGACTTCCTTATCTCCCAAAGTTTCAAGAGGAGCGATTGCGTGCGGCCAACTGCAAAAGCGGGAATCAAAACGACGCTATGATTTTTAAAGGCCTTGGAAATAAGGGATTGCAATTGGAAGCCAGGATCCACATTTTCGTGTATTCGATCGCCGTAGGTAGACTCCACCACAAGATAATCTGTATCCGGCAGGGAATCGGGTGGCGGGAACATGGGATCCGACTGCCTGCCGAGGTCTCCGGAAAATGTCAGCGACGTTCCCGCATGACGTAAACGGATCATGGAGGCGCCTAGAATATGTCCCGCCCGAAAGAATTCCATCTCTAAGCCATCCTTCAATTGCATAGGCTTATTCCATGCAATGGTCTTGAAGTGATGCATGGCTTTTTCAGCATCTTCGGTGGTGTAGAGTGGAACTGGGTTTTTGTGTTTGGAAAATTTGTGCCGACGGGCGAACGCGGCCTCCTCTTCCATTATTTTGGCACTGTCTAAAAGAAGAATGCGGCAAAGGTCCCGGGTCGCAGGAGTACAATAAATAGTTCCGGTAAAACCTTGCTGAACCAGTCTTGGAATGTATCCGCTATGGTCCAAATGCGCATGGGTGAGCAATATGGCTTCTATTTGCGGAACGGAAACCGGGAACGGAGTCCAGTTTTTCAGTCGTAACTGTTTCAAGCCTTGAAACAGGCCGCAGTCCACGAGAATTTTTCGTGTGCCATACTGGACTTGGTATTTGGATCCGGTAACGGTTCCGGTGCCACCTAAAAATGTTATTTCCATAATTTTAGATTCAGGATTTCGGGGCGTTTGGTTTGACAAGCCGAGTGGCTGGGAGCAGCATAGTAAAAAGTGTATTGCCCTGCTTGGATTCACAGTCGATGCTTCCACCATGTTCAGTCAAAATTTGTTTGCTAATTGCCAGACCTAGCCCTGTGCCATCCGCTCCTTTAGTTGTGAAAAATGGTTCGAAAATATGTTCAAGGACATTTTTAGTAATGCCACCCGCATTATCCAAATATTCAATTTGCACCAATTTATCTTGTTCTAGAAAACTGGATCGAATGGAAATAAATTTGTTCTTAGTGGTGGCTTGATTGAACGCGTCTCGGGAATTTCCCAGCAGATTGTGGATGACAGATTCCAATTGGGTTCGGTTTCCATTGATGAAATAGTCTGCGTCAATCTCGATTTTGATTTCAATGCTTCGTGAGGTGAGCTGCCTTTCAATAAAAAGCAAACTGTCTTCCAAAAGCTGGCTGAGTGAAATGGTCGATGTGGCAGTGCCTGTATCTTTCTTGGAATAAAAAAGCAGGTGCTCGAGCACGCGGCGCATTCTTTCTGCCCCGCGAATAACGGAATCTGCAGCGGACAAGGGTATGGCAGGATCGGTTGGGCGGTTTGGATCAGAAAAAAAATCACGCAAATATTCCGCATCCAAAAGAATGCTAGCCAATGGGTTGTTCAGTTCATGTGCCAGCCCCGCTCCCAGAGTGCCCAGTACCACCAGTTTATTGGCGTGGAACAACTGTCTTTCGATAAGGACTTGCTGGGCCCGGTCGATGGAAAAACCCATATAGCCTACCGTTTCACCATTTCTTAGGATCGGACTGATGGTCAGGTGAATGTAAACATCCGACCCATCAATGGCTTTATTTGTCAGTTCCCCTCGCCATACCTGTCCAGTAAGAATGGTTTCCCACATGTTTTTATAAACCGAGGCGCGAGTCAGCGCAGAACGTATGATCCGTTGATTTTGACCCAATATTTCCGCTTTGGAATGGAACTTGTACAAGCGGAGATAGGCGTCGTTGACCTCAACAATAATCCCTTTGGTGTCGGTGATATTGATGGCGTAATCCGATTGCGAAAAAGCATCTTCGATGAGGGGGCGGCTGTTTAGCAATTCCGTGCTATTTTCTTGGTTTGACATATTGGCAGAAAAGGTAGCAAGGGTTCCTGAATAAATCTTTGGCATGCAATTTCCCGATTATGGAATACAGATCATACCATTTCTCCTTTAGTCATGCCCCTATGGCCAGAAATAAGCCTATCATACAGTTCCTTTTCAATGGCTGTCGCCAAGGGGAATAAAACCTCCACCTCCAATTGGGAGTGGCCAACCAATGCTTTTTGAAATCTGGCCATCATTTGTAAAAGATGTTTTCGCCGTATATCATTTTCCCCATCTGGAGCGGGGGAAAAGGCCATTGCATCGAGAAATTTCGTAACAGCGCTCGTTTGTCGCTGCTCGTGCATTAAAAGGTGCAAAGCTGCAAAGACTTTCACGGATCCGTTGGAAAAATCCGGATCTACAGTATCATGTCTCGCACAATAGTCATAGCGGAGTATTTTTGGAAAAAGGAACGTCTCTTCCGATTTAATATGGTCCGTCAAATTGGCCATGAACTTTGGCCATTCCCGGATCAGGGCAGAATTGGCCTCCAAATTTGCGGGATCTTTTTCCCCAGAAATTATGGCATTGCGGATAGCGGGGAAGAATTCGGAAACTATTTCTCTGTGTTCATGGGTAAGAAAATCGAGGAGCATAAAAAGCGGCAAATGTTGCCAATCGGAATCTTTTCCAGGCACTTTTAGATCGGCGGTTTCCAGTAAAAAAGCCTCCCAGGCTATGCCTTTTTCTTTGCATGTTTCTCCTAATCTTGCCATTGGTAATTTAAACGGGTCCATGCCGAATTTTTCAAGTACAGAAATGGCCTGCGGTCGAATGGTCAATAATTCGCCAATCGTTGTATCTACAAAAAGCCACTGTTTGAGATCCATCATGATCGTTTCCGGTCTAGTTAGATCGTTTTAGAGCAAGGATTGCACCGGATTTTTAAATCGCCTAATTTTCCTGTTGGAAATTCAAAAACCGTAATTTAGCTCGCTCTGGAGCATTCGTTTGGCGGACCAGTGTTTATTGAGCTAGGTGTTTTGTGCCATTATGACAAGTATTTGCTAAATTGGCAAAACAAGGGTTTGCTATTCCTGGCTAAAGCCATTGGACACGAGAGGGAGCTGAATTTGGAACAAAGTGGTGTCCTTTTGAGACTCGCAAACAATGGTGCCGCCATGTTCTGCCACGATTTTTTTGCTGATGGCCAGGCCCAATCCCGTTCCCTCTTGTTCGTTTTTGGTGGTAAAGAAGGGCTCAAAAATTTTGTGTAGGTTTTTTTCGGGAATGCCACCGGCATTGTCTAAGTATTCGAGTAAAACGAATCCATCCGAACCTTTGCTGGCCTTAATGGAAACGGTTTTCTTTCCTGGCCGTCCTTCGAAAGCATCGCAGGAATTGTGCAAGAGGTTGTGGATGACGGATTCCAATTCAGTTTGATTTCCGGCAATGCAAATGTCATCGGCAATACGGACTTCAATGGAAATTCCGCGACTGCTGAATTGCCTTTCAATGAAAAGAAAGCTCTCTTGTACGAGCTTCAACACCGTCATGGTCGTGTACTTCTGATGCGATTCTTTTCGCGAATAAGAAAGCAAGTGTTCCAAAACCTTTTTGATGCGTTCAACCCCTTTGATCAATGAGTTGGATGCAGACAAAGCCGTGGGCCAATCTACAGGCTTTTCCGGAGCCAGGCAAATCTCCTGGAGATATTCGGCATCAAGCAGAATGCTGGCCAGAGGGTTGTTTAACTCATGGGCTAAACCGGCGCCCATGGTTCCCAAAATCACCAATTTATTGGCATGAAAGAGCTGTTTTTCCAGCAATACCTGCTGCGCCCGATCCAGCGAAAAACCCATGTACCCGACAATGTTTCCCGCTTCCTTAATAGGTGTTATGGTCAGATGAACAAAAACTTCCGTACCATCTTTGGCAATGTTAGTGAGATTTCCGCGCCAAATTTCTCCGGCCGAAATAGTTTTCCACATCTCGTTGTAAACGGCATTTGGAGTATGCGGCGAACGGATAATACGTTGGGATTTTCCCAAAAGTTCCGCATCGGAAATAAATTTGTAGAGATCCAAATAGGCCTGGTTCACCTTGACGAGCAATCCGGTCTTGTCGGTCAAATTTACCGCATAGTCCGCTTGGGTAAAAGCTTTGACTAGCAGCGAATCCGTGTACTTAAGCGTGTCTGGTGTTTGCTCGGAAATTGATTGAAGCATGAGTCAAAATGTACTGGATTTACACGGAATGCTTATCGTCCAGTAATTGTCATTTTGACAAAAGGGGCGTTGGATTGGGGGGCAAACATTTCAAAATTATGGCCTAGATTAGACAAGATGCGGATTTTTAAAGCCCAAAGAATTCGGCCCAGGAATTGCTTCATGGAGAACCAATGAAAAAGAAACTCTTCATCATCGACGACGAACGCAGCATTGTAGAATCCCTATCCCGCGCACTTATGGGCCAGGATTATGAAGTGCTTTCCAGCATGGAGCCGGAAAAGGCTTTGGAATTGATTAAAGAGCGGGTTCCGCAAGTGGTCGTTTCGGATTTAAAAATGCCGAAAATGGATGGCTTGGAATTGTTGGCACGCATCAAAGAGTTCAATTCTGGAATTCAAGTCATCATGATCACGGGACATGGAACAATTGATGATGCCGTGGCAGCCATGAAAAAAGGGGCTTACGACTTTATACCCAAGCCCTTTAATAAACAGGAAATCATCGCCATTGTCAATCGAGCCTTTGAAAAGGCCGCTTTATTGGAAGAAAACTTTATCCTCCGGGAAAAACTTAAGAAAAATCAGGCACCCAGTTTTGATATGGGCAAGAGTCGAGCCTTTAAGGGTCTGCTAGAGCGAGCCGGGCAAGCCGCTGCCAGTGACGCTACCATTCTTCTCATGGGAGAGTCTGGAACCGGCAAGGAAGTGCTCGCGCATTATATTTTCGCCAAGTCCAATCGGCTATTGCAGCCCTTTGTAACCGTCAACTGCGCTGCGATTCCGGAAAATCTTTTAGAGGCGGAGCTGTTCGGCTATAAGAAGGGGTCCTTTACAGGCGCATATCAAGATAAGAAGGGACGGTTTCAGGATGCGAATGGAGGCACCATTTTCCTGGATGAAATCGGTGAGATCCCGTTAACTGTTCAGCCTAAGCTGCTGCGCATCCTCCAAGAAGGGGAAGTAAGCCCCGTTGGTGGGCAGACACAAAAAGTGGACGTACGTATCATTGCCGCTACCAATAAAAATCTTCGGAAACAGGTGGAAGCGGGATTGTTCCGGGAAGATCTTTTCTACCGCCTCAATGTTATCCCCTTGCAGATTCCACCGCTTCGTCAACGCCCGGAAGATTTGCATTCGCTCATTTCCTATTTCATCGCCTTATATTGCAAAAAAAACAAAAAAGCCAATCTCTCATTGAGCGCCGACGCCTTGAAGTTAATGGAAACCTATGTATGGCCGGGCAATGTTCGGGAACTGGAAAACGCCATTGAAAGAGCCGTCATCTTATGTATGGGCCATCAAATCACTCCCGAAGATTTGCCTGATGAACTGAGTGCCACAACGGAAAGCGCCGGTCAAATCTATGTGGGTAAGGGAATGACTCTGGAAGAAATCGAACTGTCCGCTATTCAAATCGGACTAAAGCGAAACCATGGTGATAAGGCCAAGACGGCGGAGGATCTGGGTATCAGTCTCCGTACGATTTATCGAAAATTGGATATGATGAATCCCGGTCACCCGGAAGACGCGACCCATAAAATAGATGTGGAAAAATAGTTAAAGAAGAAAGTCGAGGTCCGATTGTGAAAGATACGGAATCCATTAGGGCCCGATTAAAACTGCACCCGCGATTCGTAAAAGTTTTCGAAGAAAATTTTGGCTATTCCTTTTGGAATCATCTTGATTCCACGATTGCTGATGTGTGCGCAGAGTTCCAAAAGAATGAAAAAGAGATACTGGCTCAATTATCCGCATTGGCAGAATTGCCGATAGTCCGGAATTGGCCCCAAAGACCCTTATATGAATTGGTTGAGTTTTTGACATGCGAGCATACTCAATTCAAAACTCGAGACCTACCAAACGTCCATCGCTTATTGGATGAATGCAGAATAAAATATGGCCTGGAAAAGCCCATGCTCTTGGAATTAGATCGAACGTTTCATGACTTTCGCCTGGGATTCCTCAACCACATGGAGGAGGAGGAAGACTTTTTATTCATAAAAATCTTGAGGACAGAAGCCAGTGTAAAGTACCCGGAAATTTATCCAGAGGTTTATACCGGTTCCGTATCCATGTACCCGCCCTCCATGTTGTTATCCTCAGAGGCGGAAGTAGCGGAGATGATCTCAACCATACTTTCCAAGGCCGAGAGTATTTCGGATGAGTCCCACCCAGGGTGGGATGAGGAGCCACTGTTGAAAGCCCTGAAGGCCTTTGATGCAAAAATCAAGGCGCATGCCGAATTGGAAGTGGCGATTCTCCTCCCTAGAGCAAAAGCCATGGAAGCTGAATTAAAGAAAAGGGCCTAATCGGCTAGCATTCCCGGCCTCCTACATGCCCTTTACTTGCAAGCTGGACTACTGCTTGATACCTTATGGGGCACCTTGAAAAAGGCTTAATTCGAGCACCCGTAGCTCAGTGGATAGAGCAGCGGTTTTCTAAACCGTTGGTCGCAGGTTCGAATCCTGCCGGGTGCAGTTTTTAGACTGCTAATTGATGTGATACCCTGATTAGCGAAATTAATCCGGGATCATCCCAGCTTTAAAGTAGCGGGTTGCCGGCCCTCTTCCCCTTTTCTGAAACTTATTTTTCCCCCCATTTCATTCAGGAAGTGGAAGCAGCACCCGAGGCGAAGTAAATGTCCGCTCTTGTTGCGTGAACGGATCCTTGAAACGGAGGCTTTTTGAGAGGAGTTGGAGCGGTAGGATCAGATTATCCGGTGCTTCAGGAAGCAAGTCTGGATAATAGGGATCATGAAGAATGGCAGCCCCGATTTGCGAGACTTGCAAGCGTAGCTGATGCCGCTTCCCTGTAGAGGGATATAAGGCAAGCCCGGCATAGGCCCCAGCTCGTTTCAGGAGGCTTATCCGGCTAAACGCATTGGGCGTTCCCTCCACTAAATCGCGTCGTAAGGTGGGTCCGTGTTTTTCGATTCGGCTCTCCAACTGCCAGGAATTTTCATTTTCGTTGGGCGGTCCTTGTCGTAGAAGCCAGCGGACATTTGCCAGGTACATTTTTTCCACTTGTCGCTCTTTGAAGAGAACTTGGTATTGCCCTCGCTCGTTTTCATGTATGGAAAACAAAACCAGTCCAGCCGTGTGACGGTCTATTCTGTGAACCGGAGAAAGCCCACGGAGGCCGGTTTCCTCCATCAAATGGTAGAGAAGGCATTCCCTCACGAATTTTCCACCTGGAACTACCGGCAAGAAATGCGGCTTGCAGGCAACGAGGATGTGATCATCCCGGTAAAGGATTTGATGGGTATCTGCTATGCGAGGCTCTGCCGAAACTTCCCTGAAATACCGAATTTCCATTCCGGGCTCAACCTTAGATAAAGCGAACGCGGAGGTTCCATCGCCTAACTGAACTTTTCCCTCCTCGATGCGACTTTTCCAGATTTCCATCTCAATGTGCGGAAAGCGCTGGGAGAGGAAGTCTAGCAAAGTGATGTCCACCGCGATTCCGCTGGGAACAATAACGGAGGATGCTCTTGGTGAGATACTGTTCACGGTAGAATTTATTCAAAAAAAGGGAAGAGTTCGACGTCAAACATTGGAGGTTTATTTAGATATATTTTGACCATGCATAAAATAAATAAATTTATTGTCGCCTCTTTCGTGGCTTTGATAATGTTGAGTGCTCCAACACTCGGAGCGACTGCCGATATTCTGCAAGCCAGTATCATCTACCATTCCGATGCAAGTCAACGGGCCGTTGGCTTTCGAAAGCAATTTCAAGTCCCAACAACGGGCGCCAATGCCAACTTGTTTATTTTTGCAGACAATCGTTATCAATTATGGATCAATGGAAAATTTGTTTGGAGAGGTCCGGCAAGATTTGATCCAAAGCGTCCTGAATACGATAGTTTGAACGTGGGCAGTTATTTGACGGCCGGCACCAATACCA
Organism: Fibrobacteria bacterium; assembly: GCA_043766615.1. Lineage (GTDB taxonomy): Bacteria > Fibrobacterota > Fibrobacteria > UBA11236 > UBA11236 > Chersky-265. Next base: position 8,685 of record JAYUHW010000261.1, read on the forward strand.
TAGCGGTAGTCGTTTATGGCCATATCACCAATAGTAACGCGCTAGATACCCGAGGCAATGGACGTTCGATGGACCATGCCCCCGGTCTTGCGGTGCAGTTGGTCGGGCAGGGTTTTAGCGTGTCCACGGACAATACCTGGCGGTGCAGCAACAATACCCGATTCCGGCCTCCCGCGGTGGACTGGGCAGATGTCAGGGATAGAGTGGACGCTACTTTTGAAACCGGTGACTGGTTGTTGCCTGATTTTATCGACACAGCATGGCCTACAGCCGTGGCGGTAGCGGGCAGTCAATGGGGCCTTCTGCATTCCCGCATCACTCCCTTGCTGCGATCTACAGTAACACCGTATACAATAACTGGTCGCACTTTGCCTTTCCAAGTTACGGGGGCGACCACGCTTACCTTATCCCTGGCCCGCAACATTGTCGGGTATGTCGTTTTGGATTTTGACGCCGATGCAGGCAGCGTAATCGTGGTAGGGGGTCGCCATCAATATACGGCGCGTGCCGGCCGGCAAACCTATCTTACCGGCGAGGCATTCGGTTCCGGTAACCAATCCGATGTCAATGACTTGAGTCTAACCATACAGGTAAACTCCGGACGGGTTAATTTTTTCGACATTAAGGTTTTCAATTACATCTATCCCTTCGACCGGGCAGCCAGTTTTACCAGCAACGATGCCATGCTTAATCGGTTTTGGGAAGTGATGGCGCATTCCCTTCCCCAAATGAGCGAGGACGGGTACGAGGACTGCCCGTGGGAGAGGGCAGAATGGATGGGTGGCATGGACCATGTTTATGATTTTACGCGCGTCGCCTTTAGCGCTCCTGGTCCCAATGGGTCACCGGTGTACGGCGATTCCCGCTTGATGGCAAAGATGATTATGGATATCGGGCAAAGCCAGCAGGCGGATGGTCGTATCAAAGCCCATCATCCATCGGATCGTTGGGATATCCATGGATACATCGAAGATTACAATTGCGTTTGGATTTGGGATATTTGGCAGCACTATCAAGTGACCGGTGACAAAGCCTTTGTGACGGAGCTTTGGCCGGTAGTGCAAAAGCAACTCAAATTGTTCCAAGACAGCATCAAAACAAATGGCTTAATCAATGCACGGGAATTTTTCATTTTCGACAACCCCTACGCCTATCAAGTGTGTCAGGGCGCGACATTAAACGCCTTTCTCTACAAGGCACTGTTGGCGGCTGCTAGCCTGGCAGGCGTTGTCCAATCCCCGTCCGATTCTTCCAAGTATGCGGGAATGGCCATTGCCTTGAAAAACTCCTTTAATTCCTTATTGTGGGATCCGGTCGCCGGAACATATAAGGGCCG
>JAYUHW010000262.1:0-2230 GCA_043766615.1 Fibrobacteria bacterium
ACGGATGGCAAGAGCGGTTCTGATGCGATAACTTCCTGCCTGAAGTGTCATACCGATTCGAATTTCAATCAGAAAACCATGGAGTATAATCTCTCCAAGCATTATTTCGGTACGACCAGTGCCAGAAATTCAAGGTTCTGTGTAAGATGCCATACCAATGAAGGCTTTCAGGAAATTGCCTGGGATGATCAGCCATGGGGTAGAGCTGAAATACCCAATTCCACTCGAATCCAATGCCAAACGTGCCACAAAATGTCCGGCTTTGATTTTCCGGGAGACACCGTTAACGCTATATTGAGGAAAACAGATCCCGTGATATTGAATTACCTCAATCAGTTCACGTTAACTGGTTGGACTACCACCAAGACAATGGATTTTGCCCAGGAGGATTCCAAGGTAAACAACTTGTGCATTACATGCCATCAGATCCGTGGCGCCACATCTTTTGAGTACACGGACACGGCCGCAGGAAAATTGGTTACCAAGCCGTTTGCTCAGATGGCCTACTTCCCATTAGGTACAGCAATTCTGCCGGGTGATACGGCAACAGTAGCCAAGGGAAATCTCAAGAAGCCAACGGATTCGGTCGCTTTTATGGCGGGTAGAAGCTTTAGCGTCCATGACGGCAACCAGTCGAATCTATTCTACGGAATAAATGGATACGATTTTGGAAAACCCATCACAACGGCTGCACGCCACCATGCTAAGGATGAATGTACAACGTGCCATATGAATGAATGGGATGCTAAAACACAAGAGGGTGGCCATTCTCTAAAAGAAAATAATTTGGATAAAGCTTGTTTGGCTTGCCACAATTTGACGGACACATTAAAGCTTACCCAGACGAACATCAGTGCCAAACTGACCGAATTGGGCGACCTGCTTGTAGCCAGAAAATTAGCGAAAAAAGGCCTGGTAAACGGTACACCAGGGTATGCGATGATGAACACGCACGATTTCTATGGCAAGCTCTATTCCAACAATCCCGCGGATTCCGCAGCCACTTATGCTGGGCTGACATCGGCGAACAAAACCGATACTGCTACCAGCGTGGTCAAATATATCAACATGGTGACCTATGCCAAGGATGCAGATTTGAAACTGAGATTGGGTCGTCGATGGACTTATGGTGAATTGGGAGCAGCATACAATTTTGGATTTATCAACTCGGAACTTTCCAAAGGTGCGCATAACGATGAGTACGCAAGAAAGCTCTTACAAGCCTCAATCGATTGGCTCAAAGCGAACCCGTAAGTATCACAGTCCCTGCAAGGAACTGCACTCTAGGAAGAGCAGTTCCAGCAACTACGCCGCTCCATATGGGGCGGCTTTATTTTTTTAGTCGGTTTGACTTGACGATTTCAAATGGATACTTTATATTACCATAAGGTTAAATAACCGAAAGGCTAAATATGGTTACAGACCCGCTCAGCGCCACCTTTGGAGCCCTAGCGGATCCAACCCGGCGAGCCATGCTCCATCGACTCAGCACTGGAGAGACGTCCGTACAGGATCTTGCGCGTCCGTTTAAAATGACTTTGCCGGCCATTTCCAAACATTTGAAAGTATTGGAAGAAGCAGGACTGATTTCCCGAAGTCGCCGAGCTCAATTCCGCCCATGCCGTTTGGAGGTAAAACCCATTAAAGATGCTGTCCATTGGATGGAAAAGCACCGAAAAGAATGGGAACAACGTTTTGATCGACTCGATGAATACCTAAAACAACTCACTGACAAAGGACCGGATCATGTCTGATATCAAACCGTTTACCGTCTCTAGGATCTTCAATGCGCCACGCGCGCTCGTGTACAAGGTGAATACCGAAAGCGAGCATTTGGCCAAGTGGATGGGGCCTGCCGGTGCCAAGGTCATTAAAACCGATTTACGATTTGAAGTGGGCGGCATTCACCATTACGGATTAGAACTCCCTGACGGATCGCAGATGTGGGGAAAACAGGTTTATCTTGAAATTGTGCCTTTAACGCGCATCGTGCTCATCCAGTCTTTCTCGGATAAGGATGCCGGCCTAACTCGCCATCCAATGGCGCCAACTTGGCCGCTGGAAATGCTGTCAACGACAACCTTTGCAGATGATGGCTCAAAAACCATTATGACTGTGAGCTGGAAGCCCTATAATTCCGATGCTACAGGTATCGCCACTTTTGATGGTGCACGTGATGGCATGACCGGCGGCTTTAAAGGCATGATGGACACCTTGGAAACTTATTTGG
>JAYUHW010000263.1:0-8132 GCA_043766615.1 Fibrobacteria bacterium
GGCAAACCTTACGGCTAAAGAAAGAATCTTTACCATTAAAGAAAAATTGCAGAGCCCGATTGAATGGGCGGACGAGCTCGGCGTTGAACTGATTTTGGAACCACATGGAATTGTTACTGATAATGTGCAGTCCATGGGCGATCTACTGAATGAACTTGGCGACCAAGTTGGCATCTGCCTGGATACCGGTAACAGCTGGTTGGGCGGCGCTAATCCAGTTGAATACGTCACTACTTTTGGAAACAGAATCAAGCACGTGCATTGGAAAGACCTCGGTGAAGAATGGGTAGCCAAAAGAGGCACCATTTATGGTTGCGGCATGGGCAACATAAAATTAGGCGAAGGCCAAATTGATGTAAAAGGCGTTTTTGACGCACTCAAGGCCATCAATTATGAAGGCGGAACCACCATGGAAATTTTTGGACCTGCTACGGTAATGGCTTCCGCTCAAATACTGCAAGACTGGGACATCGATGGAACCTTTGTGGTACCTACTCTAGGCGCTAAAAAGGCGGTGTTGGTATAATGAAAAAATTCATCGCCATCCTTGGACTCATTGCCTTCGCTACTGTTGCACAAGCCAAAAAGCAAATCCACATTGGATATGTAATGGCAGGCCCGGACATTTATTACCGGACTTCAGCTGATGTCTTTACTCAACTTGGTCAAAAATTGGACTGGGATGTTTCCGTAACCAGTTCCGAATATACGGCCACAAAAGAAGTAGCGAATGTGGAAGACTTTATTGCCAAAGGTGTCGATGCCATTGTACTGGTAACAGCCAATGCTGAAGTCGCCACAAAGAATGCTGCCAAGGCCAAGGCCGCTGGAATACCTCTTTTTATGGTGTCCGCGTTGCCCAGTAAACAAGGTTATGACTTGCCTACGGGGATTGTTAGTGGCAACTGGCAGCTAATGGGCGCCTATACTGGAAAGTATATTGCCAGCAAATGGAAAACGCCTCGCATTGCCATGATTGAGGGCGCATATGGCCAGGGTATTGCAGAATCGATAAGGGAAGGTTTCCTCAAATCCCTGAAAGATGCTGGCGCCGAAGCCACAATCGTTTCGAAAGCTTCCGGGGGCTGGATGCGAAAAGGTGGCCTAGAAGCCGCTCAGGATATCATTGCCGCCCAAAAAGAAATCGATATTCTCTACTGCCAAAATGAAGAAATGGCTGCCGGAGCGCTGCAAGCGTTCAAGGAAGCTGGTAAAAAAGGCAAGATCACCGTGTTTTCAAACAATGGCAAGGAGATGGCGTGGAAATGGATCAAGGACGGCGAGATGGAAGCCACAGTAGCCAATGCTCCTACCGGTGAAGGAGACTTGGCCTTTCAAATGGTAGAAGCCTACTTTGCGAAAAAGCCGTTCCCGCGTCACGTGTACATGGATATGACATTGCTCACCAAGAGCAATATTAATGCGGCCGTACCCTGGAAAATCCAAGACTACTTCAAGAAAAAACAATCCGGTGAATTGAAGATGGATTTGTTTTCAAGAGAACCTGTTGCCGCTTTTACTGAGTAGGCTGTTCATAAGCCTCCTTTTGCTAGGTTAATCGCAAGAGGTGGAATTGTGACTGGCGCATTGTTACAGCTGAGCGATATCAGCAAGTCATTTCCTGGTGTAAAGGCATTGGACAATCTTTCCTTTGCCTTACACAAAAGCGAAGTGCATAGCCTGTGTGGCGAAAACGGTGCGGGTAAATCGACACTGATAAAAATTCTCGCTGGCGTTCATGCTCCCGATACTGGACAAATCTCGATTGACGGCAACGCTGTTCAAATCAATCACCCCCAGACCGCAAAAAATCTGGGCATATCCACGATTTACCAGGAAAATTCGCTTTTTCAAAACCTGAGTATTGTTGAAAATATTTTCGTTGGGCAAGAAATTCGCATGGGGAAAATATTCTGCGATCGCAATGCCATGCTCACTAAAGTAAAGGAAATGCTCGAAGTCTTTGATCTGCATGCCTCCCCAAAAACGCCGGTTAATAACTTAGGCTCTGCTGAGCAAAAAATAATTGAGATATTACGTGCACTGATAAGGGAAGCAAAAATCCTCATCCTCGATGAACCCACCGCTTCCTTTGGCAAAGCGGAAACCCGCAGATTATTTTCCGTACTTGATAAACTGAAAAAAGATGGATTAGGTATCATTTACATATCCCACCATCTCGAAGAAGTTTTTGAAATTTCCGATCGAATAACCTGCCTTCGCGACGGGAAAGTCATCAGCACTTATCAAGCCCATGAAGTGGATGAAAATAAAATAATCAGGGATATGGTTGGCCGGGACGCCTCACTGTTTTATAAAAGAGAACCCGTTAAAACCGGTGAAATCCTTTTTACGGCGGAAAACCTTTCCGGAAATGGGATACAAGATATTTCCTTTGAACTCAAGCGAGGTGAAATTCTTGGCATCGCCGGAATCGCAGGAGCAGGCAGAACCGAGCTTATTGAGTTGTTATTCGGTGCCAAACCCAGACAAAAGGGAATTATCCGTAAAAATGGTGTAGAACAGACTTTTCTTAATCCTGAAGAGGCCATCAAGCAAGGCATGTGTTTGATTACGGAAGAACGAAAACTGACAGGACTGTTTTTGCATCAGGATATCACTGATAATACCGCCATCGCGCAACTCTCAAAGGATAATAAGAAACTGGTAGCTCCTGCATCCTTGAAAAAAGCGGCCGTAGGTTTTGTGGAACAATTTAAAATCAAAACCACCGGGGTAGGTAAACTGCTTGGCACACTTAGCGGCGGGAATCAGCAAAAGGTTATTCTGGCCAAATGGTTTAAAACAAATCCTGACATCTATTTATTTGATGAGCCCACTCGGGGCATTGATATCGGGGCTCGGGAAGATATCTACGTCATGATGGTGGAGCTTTTGAAATCCGGAAAGTCCATTATCATGGTTTCTTCCGACCTGCCCGAACTGACGGCGCTAAGTGACCGGATTCTGGTTATGAAAAAAGGCAAAACCAGCGGAATTCTGAGTAAAGAAGAAATATCGGAAACATCCGTAATGGAATTGGCATTATGAAAAACATATTTGAAAGTTTGAAGCAAAACAGAACCATTCCTCTTTTTTTGACAATGGTCGTTTACATAATTGTGATCGCCATACTGGAACCCCAGTTTGTTTCCGCCTACAATATCAAGAACGTGCTCCTCCAGGTTTCTGTTACGGGCATTGTTACTTTGGGAATGACCATTGTGATCATATCTGGGGGAATAGACCTTTCCGTTGGCTTTCTCATTTCCTTTGCCTGTTGCGTCATGGCCTATTTGCTGAATAAGGAAGTAGGAGAGTTTTGGGCTGCTCTAACAGGTGTTGTTATGTGTGTGGGGCTCCAGAGTATCGTGGGATTTGTCATTTCACGCACCAAAGTGGAGCCCTTTATCATTACCCTGGGAATGTACAGCATCTACAAGGGCGCGGCGCTTTTAACCACGGGCGGGTTTGAAATTCCGCTAGTGGATCAGTTTGAAACAATGGGTCGCAGCACAGTACTTGGACTGCCAACCCCCGTTTACATATTTCTGGGTCTGTGCCTAATTTTCACTTTCCTTTTCCGATACACGGTATTTGGAAAACAACTTTTTGCCGTGGGCGAAAATAATGAAGCGGCCTTTTTGGCCGGCATCCAGGTAAAGAATTTCAAAGTAAAAGTCTACGCCATCAATGGATTATTGCTGGGCTTGGCTTCCGTCGTGCTTCTTTCCAGAATAGGTAGCGGAAACCCAAACATTGGTTCCGGATTGGAACTGGATTCCATCGCTGCCGCTGTGGTGGGAGGGGCTGCATTATCCGGAGGTAAAGGCACTATTTTCGGGACCTTTATAGGGGTGGTGTTTTTAGGTATTATCGGAAATTCCATGAATTTGGTGGGGGTTGAATCTTACTGGCAAAATGTGACGCTGGGTTCAATTATTGCAATAGCCGTCATCATCAGCAGTTTAAAAAAATAGCCTTTCTCAAATATTTCAGTTGTTCGAGCCGATTAGGTGATGGAAAATTGAGTTAATCGGCGAAAGAGTCGCCAACGGTCTAGGAATGTGCTAAAAAAGATTCTTTATTTTCAAGCCTATGAAGCCTTCCGCGAAATTTATTGATGGAAGCAAAATTTTCCATGCAGACGCATGCGATCCATTGGTAGAAGCGGCCAAAAATGGCGAAATAAAATTGGCGGCAGCCCGCAGAGGAAATTACCCGGGTGAGCCCCTACCCGATGGGGTTATGGAAGAGGTTGTTTCTATCGGTTGTTGGAACGCCTCTAAAAATCAATCATGGGGATTGCCTTGGCACCGCAATGAGGGTATTGAATTTACCATGATCGATTTGGGCAAGGTTGCCTTTGAAGTGGAAGAACAGAAATTTCAATTATTCCCGAACAATTTCACTATCACGCGACCTTGGCAGCGTCATCGGGTAGGCGATCCCAATATTACGGCAAACAGGTTGTATTGGGTTATCATCGATGTGGGTGTTCGTCAACCGCATACGGAGTGGAAGTGGCCGGACTGGTTGCTAATGGCCCCTCAAGAACTTCAAGCTCTAACCAACATTTTGCGCGGCAATGAAAATCCGGTGTGGCAAGCTACAGCCGGAATCATCCGCTCCTTTGAAAAAATCCGCGACTTACTGGAAAACTATAAAGCCGAGCCTAACATCAGCCGGATGAAGCTGCATATCAATGAGCTGATCATGGAAACGTATGAAATGCTTAAAAAGTCTAAGCAACCCTTGGACACATCACTTACGAATGCCCAGCGGACTGTAGAACTGTTCTTGATAGATTTACTGAATCATCTTCCTTTGGAATGGACCTTGGATTCCATGGCCAAACATTGTGGGATGGGACGCAGTCAATTCAGCAACTACACAAAAAAAATCATCAACCAGTCTCCGATGAATTATCTCATTGAGGTGCGAGTGGCGGCGGCGAAAAAACTACTCCTAGAAAAAAAATCGTTTAACATCACAGAAATTGCACTGGCCTGCGGGTTTCAATCAGCGCAATATTTTGCGACACAATTTCGTAAAAACACCGGCATTTCTCCGCGAGAATTCCGAAGGCTGCCACCGGCGAATATTATATAGCGGCCAGAACTTCCGAGGCTTTGAGATTATGCTTCTTCCTGAATTCCATTGGAGACAGCCCTGATCGCTTTCGGAATTGAGTGGCAAAATATTGACTGGTTTGGAAGCCACAAATCCCTGAAATCTCGGAAATATTCAGGTCGGATTGTTGAGCCAATAAAGTCTTGGCTGCATCAAAGCGGCATTCCGATAGGTATTGCATTGGAGTCCGGTTGGTCAGTTTTCGGCAATGCAAGGTAAACTGGCTGCGGGCCATCCCACACTGACGGGCCATAATCGTCAAATCCCATTCGAAGTCCAGGTATTTTGGTAATTGTGATAGAAAGTATTTTACAGTTCTGTTGACTGTCGTTAGAGACGGATTCAAGGCAGTTTTAGACTTCCGTTGGTTTTCAAGAAGGGACAATAAAAGCTGGTTAATCTGAACTTTCAGCCTAGACTCCATGGCAGCGGCATCTCCAGCCTGCAATGTAATGGCAATTTTACGAAAGCACTCGCCAATTTCCGTACTGCTCCCCCACACCGGTTGCTCATTTCCCCGTAGGCATTCGGTAAGGCTTGCCAAATCTGTTGCAGAGAGTATGATCCAATCAGGCCAATGCCATTCCGAATGCGGTTGTCGCACGCCAACATCCAATATAAGCCAATACAGACGACTCGCGCCCACTTGCGGATCACCAACCCGATGTTTTTGCCATGGTCGGGTAACAGTCAGGTTACCTGGCATCAATTCGCCTTCCCAATCATCGACTGCGAATCCCAAGTTGCCCTTTTCCAAATAGGTGATTTCCACGCCCTCATTGCGGTGCCAATCCAGCCCCCAGGCCTGGGACCTGGAGGCATCCCAAACGCCTACCGAACAGATTTCCTTCAAACATTTTTCCGGAAGCCGTTTTCCAGGATACGCACCGCGACCCCAGGTGCATAATTCCAACGCGCCATGATCCGCCGCAGAGACAAGCGGCTCACATTTGTCCGCATGGTAGACGATATTCTTCTCGATATAAATGGCAGGAGTCGCGCTCATAGTCGGGTCCCGGGCTGGAGGCTCATTCCAATATAACGAACCGAACCAAATCGTGAAGGGCGTGATTGAAGTTTCGCCAGGGTTTTGCGGCCAGTCAAACCCGGATTTTAGCTTTTTAAGGGGGCCGAAGAAGTGAAAGTTCCAGCTTCGCAGCCATTATAGTTAGAGTAGCTTGCCCTTGAGCAAAAGCAGGGCAATGTTGAAATAGATGACTATGCCGGTGACATCGATGAAAGTGGCCACAAATGGGGCCGAGGAGGTTGCTGGGTCTGCCCCCAGGCGTTTGAGGATCAAGGGGAAAAGCGACCCAATCAATGTCCCCCAAGCAACCACAAAGATGAGTGAAAAGTAAACGGTCAGGGCAATTAAAAACCAATGATCGCCATACGGGCTGGCAAACGCATTCCAAACTACGATGCGCAAAAGCCCAATGAGACCGAGTGCGGCACCGAGAATAAATCCGACCAGAATTTCCCTTCGAAAGACAAACCACCAGTCGGCAAAGGTGACTTCGCCCAGGGCAATGGCTCGAATGACAAGACTGGCAGCCTGTGAACCTGCATTGCCGCCCGTTGAAATGATCAATGGGATGAAGAGGGCAAGCACTACGGCCCTTGAAATTTCTTTTTCAAAAAAACTCATCGCGGTAGCCGTGAACATCTCCCCCAGAAATAAAATGGTAAGCCATGGAGCGCGCTTACCGACCATTTCCTTGAGAGGTGCGTTGAGATAAGGCTTATTCAAGGCCTCTACGCCGCCCTGTTTGTGAATATCCTCCGTCGTCTCTTTTTCGGCTAAGTGGAGAATGTCATCAATGGTAACGATGCCCAGCAGGAATCCGCCCTCGTCGCTAACCGGTAGCGCCGTGCGGCTGGAGTATTTCTTGAAAACCTGAATGGCTTCTTCTTCCGGCTGGTAGGCGCTCAGAGTTACAAACTGACGATCCATGATGTCCACGATTTTACGATCCAATGTCGACAAGAGCAGTTTGCGGATGCTTATTTCATCCACCAGGCGGCCCTTGTCATCCACTACGTACACTTCGTTCAGGGTTTCCTTGCCCTCGCCATTTCTGCGGATGAAATCGAGCACACGCTCCACGTCCCATTCCTGCTTGATGGCCAAAAAATCCGGAGTCATCAATCGGCCAATGCTGTCCTTGGGAAATTCCAACAGCCGCTGCGCTTCCTTTCGTTCCCGCGGCTTGAGAAAACTCAGTAACTGACGAGTTACACTATGCGGAAGAGATTCCAGGAGTTCCGTTCGATCATCCGGATTCATCTCATTGATGATGGCTGCCACGCGCTGATTGCTTAAAGAGTTCAGTACGCTTTTTTGAACGTCGACGTCAAGCAACTCGAAAATTTCTGTCGCCTTTAATTCTGGTACCTTTTCAAAAAAGTTCGCTAGACCCAATGGTTCCAGCTGTACCACGATTTCCGCTAAATCTTCGGCAGGCAGGGTTTCACAAATCTCTGATAAAGCTTCCATATCCCCAGTTTCCAGGGCGGATTCCAGATCAGGATAAAGCAGCTGGGTTTGCAGTTTTCTTCCCGGCATGTTCAGACCCGTTCGAATAACCTAAAGCGGTAGGCGATGCCTTCCTCTTCCAATACGGGGGAGCTGGCCGTTTCATGAAAGTCTTTACCCAAATCAGCCAGAAACGTATCGCAAGTAAATTCAGCGTCGATGTCGGTGAGGTAAACTTTAGAACAATCCGGTCGTTTGAGCGCTTCCGAAAAAATTTCTCCACCACCTGCCACAAAAACATTTTTCACCGAAGGGTTCCAGGCTAGATCCTCAAGCGCAGATTGCAAAGAGGGCCACACATGATGCGAGCCGTGAAAAACACCAGGAATTATAGTGCGGCTTAAAACGCCGTTGAGACGGTCTGGCAGGGGCCGAAAGCGAGCCGGCAATGAGTCCCAGGTCTTGCGCCCCATGAGCACGGCATTGCGAGACCCCGGATTGGGACTAGAAAGTTCGGAGTCGG
>JAYUHW010000264.1:0-12355 GCA_043766615.1 Fibrobacteria bacterium
CTCCCGCGCTTAGAAATGAGAAAAAAGTCAATCAACCCATGGGTCCGCCGGAAAACGATATGGAATTTTTGTGGAAAATTATCCAAGCAGCTGCCGCCGGGAAACATCCCAATCCAGTGGCGCTATATCACTTGGCTTGGCATGATTTTGAAGCAGGGCAGGCAACCCAATCCCTTTCCCAGCTGACTCGATTGGCAAGCATCCGCCCTGAGTATCCCCAAGCCATTTACCTTACAGCAAGGGTCCACCTTGCTCTTCACGACACAACTGCAGCTGCCGAATCGTACGATTCCTTAACGAAACTGGAATCGCCGGAGTGGCAAGCGAAAGGGTACCAAGCATTGGCACACATTCAATGGCAGCGCGGCGAGGGAGAAAAAGCGGAAGCAACCCTTTGGCACTCTTTCGGTTTCGATACGCAGTCAGCGGCTGCTCGGCGCGCGTTACTCCTGTTGGCCGAAGTTTCTCTCAGTCGCGATACGTGGAACGCAGTGGAAAAACTGCTCGACTCTCTTTTGATTAAACGGCCGCGAGAAGCCGAGGCACATTATTGGTTGGGAAAAATGACCATGAAACGAAATCAGGACGGCGTAGCCCTCGACCATTTCCGCCAAGCCTCAACATTGGCGCCGCTACGTATAGAATTTACTGTGGCCTGGGCCCAGGCCCGATTCGCTCAGGAAGAATATGACGCCGCATTGAAAATTCTAAAACCAATACGTTCCAAACTCGGGGGTGAAGGCTTATCCCTATTTGCCCAATGCCTGATGTTTAAAGGGCGATCTAAAGAAGCTGTGCAAGAATTTGAACGTCTTTATGCTGCACTACCTTCTGCGCAAAGTCTGGTGGCGTTGGCTCAAGCCTTGTCTGCCGCAGGCCAATCGAACAAGGCCGTAGCAGCCTTGGAAGCTTCGACCTTTAGAGCGGAATTTGGAGTCAAAAAAGCCTTGGCGGAAGCCATGCTGGATCTCGACTCCCTCGACGAAGCGCTGCAACTTGTGTCGCCACTATTAATTGAAAAGGACAGCGATCCGGAACTCCATTTTCTGGCCGGACGTTGTGCCATGAAGAAAAGGGACTATGCCAAGGCGTCCAAAGAATTCACATCCGCTTTACAATACCGAGAGGATTATCCAGCTGTAAAATTTCAAGCAGGACTCTGTCTACTCAAACTGGGACGATCAGGGGAAGCGCATCACTATTTTCAAGAGCTGACGGATTCGGATAAACCCACGTGGCGGGCACAAGGATGGTTGGGCCAGGGACAAGCCTTTGCCAAAGAAGACAAACTGGAAGCGGCAATGGAAAATCTGCAGCGCTCATACCAAACCTCGCCCACCGCCCAAGCAGCCGCACATCTGGCAACGACTTGCATGCGCATGGATAAAATTGGAGAGGCTTCCCGCTGGGCGGACAAGGCGCTCAAGCTGGATCCCATGGAGCCCTTGGGACTTATGGTGGGAGTCGATATCCTTTTCGCTAAACACCAAGACGAAAAAGCCCTGGCCTTGGCGCAGGCGGGATTGGATAAACGACCGGGTATTTGTGAAATCATCATCGTAGCCGCCAAAGCCTATTTGAAAGCCGACCGGGACGAACAGGCCAAGCGCCTAAGCCTGCAAGCCACGAAGAGTTGTCCGGAGGAATCTGCACCGTATTACTTTTTGGGAACCCTGGCGGGCAAAAACGGCACCACGGAAGAGGCCCGCAAACATTTCGAGGAGTACTTGCGTTCCGGCGGAGACTTCAAGCGCGTCCCTTTGGCCTTTCGGTGAATACCGTGCGGCAAAGAATCGGCCTTTTTCCATTCTCTTTTGGGTTTGAGGAAAATCACGAAATCCGTACTGCTTGGGGGCATGGGATCCGTAGCGATATCGGATCGTCCACAAAGGGAAACGATGTGGAATAAATCATCGGGGAAAAATTCCACAGATTTCTTTTCCAAATTGGCAATCCATTTCCAAGAACCAGAAATACCAAGAAAGCAAGGGTTACCTGAAATGGTATGTGACGAAAATGGTGACGCAAAGTGGACATAAAAGAAAGTATAGACCGTTTCTCCAGTCAACAGCACCTTGGCCTTTGAAAGCGAGCGGCTTCTTTGTCCGCCCACTCCTTGCCCACATCAGTTCGACTCTGAGCAGGCATCAAACCCTCAGCATGTATTTTACATCCGCCCGCTATCTGCACGGGACTCGGGCCAATCGATGAACTCTCACCTGACAAATGCCGCAACACGGCCATCAAAATCAAACCAAATGCCCAAAGCCATCCAAAGACTCCGGTGGATTTTTCCAACGCCAGCACTTCCACCGCAAGCCATACCGGAGGGCTTTCTTTCAGATCCAAATTATCCAAGCCCAGACCCAAACGCATCCAACGCCATGTGGACAGCACTAGTATCAGTCCCACCATCAATAGAAAGCCGCCTGCGACCAAGGCATCGAGATGCATATTGAAAATCAAGCGCCGTGTTAATTCCAATTTGGCTTCCGGTATTGCTCCGGAAGATATGTCTTCGATTAGCTTCCTAGCTCCAGCTAGAAAGCCGATTCTGGGACTGGAATGAAAGATCTTTTGCCATCCAGCCGTAAACGTAACCGCGGACAACCAAGCCAGAGGAACCAGCGAGACCCAGGCGAATTTTCCTTTGCCCATTTTAATGATGAGAGTTGTAGTGAGGCACAGGGCTACAACAGCCAAGAGCTGGTTGGCTATTCCAAATAATGGCCATAAACTGTTGATGCCTCCTTGCGGATCGATCACGCCCTGATAAAGAAAATAACCCCACGCAGAAACCAGCAACACACTTGCGAAAATGTTGGCGGCATAAGACCGGGTATTGGAAAGTGGTTTATAAAATTGACCCAGAAAAGCTTGAATCAAAAATCGGCCCACCCGCGTGCCTGCATCTACGGTAGTCAGGATAAAAAGGGCTTCAAACATAATGGCGAAATGGTACCAGAGCCCCATGAGAGATGGGCCACCCAGCAAACTGGAAAATATTTTTGCCATACCCAAGGCCAAAGTAGGCGCCCCCCCGGCCCGTCCGAACAAAGTGGCTTCGCCGATGGTATGCGCCAGAGCAGACATGCCCTCAACTGTAACGGGAAACCCCCAATCAGTGATGGTCTTAACCGCTAATTCCGGCGTCGCGCCCACCACCATTGCCGGGGAATTGATTGCAAAATAAACGCCCGGATCCAAAGTAGCGGCTGCGATCATGGCCATGATGGCTACAGACGATTCGAGCAACATGCTCCCGTAAGCCACTGGTCTGGCATACGATTCCCGCGTGATGAGCTTGGGCGTGGTACCCGAAGCGATTAAAGAATGGAAACCGCTGATAGCACCACAGGCGATGGTGATGAAACAAAATGGAAAAACATTACCGGCAAAAATCGGACCGGATCCATCGATGAAACGCGTTAAAGCAGGCAACTGCAATGGCGGAAGAACCAGAAGAATACCGATAGCCAAAGCACCGATGGTGCCGAGTTTCATGAAGGTACTGAGATAATCACGCGGGGCCAGAAGTAGCCAAACAGGCAAAATAGAAGCCGCCAGACCATATCCGATGATGCACCAAGCCAGCGTCGGACCGCTCAAGTTGAGATACGGTGACAGCGTCGGCGATAGATAAAACCATTTCCCGCCCCAAACAGCAAGCAGCAATAACAAAATACCGAACACGGACACTTCCAAAACCCGTCCAGGCCGGATGAATCTCAAATAGATGCCCATGCCCAGCGCAATGGGAATAGTCGCGGCGATGGTAAACGTACCCCACGGACTACCAGTTAAAGCCTTCACCACCACCAGACTTAATACCGCAATCAAAATGACCATGATGGACAAGATGGCCACCATGGCTACTGATCCTGCAGTTTGACCAATTTCCTCCTGAACCATTTCACCCACGGACTTGCCACCGCGCCGCACGGACGCGAACAGGATGAAGAAATCCTGCACGGCTCCACCTAACACCACACCAATAAGTATCCAGAGGGTTCCAGGCAGATATCCGAACTGGGCTGCCAAAACTGGGCCCACCAATGGACCTGGTCCACTGATGGCCGCAAAATGATGCCCGAACACGATCCATTTATTGGTAGGCACAAAATCCTTGCCGTCTTCCCGCACTAAAGAGGGCGTCGCTCTCCGGTCGTCCAACACCATGACTTTGGCCGCAATCCATTTGGAATAAAACCGATATGCCAAGACATAGGTGCAGCCGGCGGCCGCCAACAGCCAAACAGCATTCAACTGTTCGCCTCGGGAAGAGGCCACCACACCGTAAGCACAAGCACCAAAGAGCGCAATCAAGATCCAAACAACGAATGAAACTGCTTTTTTCATAGTCTTTCTATCGGCAAGTGAGATTTCTGTGCCTGCTGCAAAGATAATAATCATGACTTATGATTCTCGACATCTTGCCTTGTGTCTGGATCCAATTTTTGGATACAATCATGCGATGCGCAATGTTTCCTCGCCGGTTAACCTGCTAACCGGAATCTTCGTTTCCATGTGGGCCAGCGTGCCTTTACCAGCAATGTGTCAAGACGTCTGGCAGCCCCCAAGACTCTTATACTGGTATAGCGACAATTTGAACCCGAATACCGGGGGCGACATTTTGCTTACCGCCCACTATGCAGTGGGTAGGCTTGAGGATAATTTTCTTTTGCCGAGTCCTTGGAGTGAAGCGGATTGGTTAGGGAAGTCCGGTGCTGTCGCTTACCGCATTCTCAAATTCGGTTTTATCGATTATAATTTACTGGCCTTTTTCACTGCTATTCCCCAGCATGAAATATTCGGACATGGATACCGAGTTCGCGAATTTGGATTCGGCGATCCGGAATATTCCTTTAGTCCCCCGGCTCCGTATGGGGACGGCGTAGGTATAACAAAGTTTTCCTATCCAAGACAAGGACCCACCGATGACCAGGAATTAGCCGTTACCATTGGCGGTGTGGAAGCCTCTGCCGTCATGGCAGGTAAAATGCGCGGTTATTGGTTACAGGTCGGGAATATGGATTACCATGGAGCCTTGCTTTATGCCGTTGCCGCTGAGGATCTGAGCAATTACCTCAGTCAAACCCATGAGAATAAAATTGAGACGGACCGGAATCTTTCCAATGACATGCTCAAGTACATAAAAGTGCTCAACGGAAAAGAAGATCGAAACCAAATCCAAAGTTTTCGACTTCATCTTTCCCAGCTTGCGAAGGAAAGCCGTATCGCTTTTTTAGACCCTTTTCTATGGTACGCTTATTGGACGGTGATTAAGACCCATCTCTGGTCCGGAAAATCCGTATTCAATTTTCCTGCCATTCCCCTAGGACCCGTACGCTATCTGCCACTTTGCGGATATGGGTTAACACCTTGGGGTCCCGAGTTTCAGGTCGACAACATGGTAGCCTGGGAAAAGCGTGTACTCACTTGGCGAGTCCGTATCGGCGAGGCTACGTTTCGAAAATCCTGGGGAATGGATTTGGAAGGCCTGAACGTGCTGTCTTGGCTTGGTTACGATCTGGATTTAGGCGGGCATATCTGGAAACAACCCCGCTTACGACTAGACGTGCTTGATCAGAATATCCGTCGATCAATGTACGGCGGTGGCGGATCGGCAAACATCCTTTCACCCACTCTAGACTTGCCGATTCCAATTCGTCTGGCTGGAGGCATCGATTATAAATCATCTGGGTTTTTACAGGGTGCAAATCTGGAAGGCGGTCTTTCATGGAGAATCGGTATGGGCATGGGCTTGTGAAAAGGAATCGGCTCGGGGTAGGCCACTATATTTCCTACCTTAAACCTTAAGGCCAGCTTACGAAAAAGTCTATGACATCAAATCCAAATGATGGGGAATCACAAGCATTTCAACGGAATGCCCTTCTGCTTTTTCTATTCGTAATCAGTGCTTCCTTTCTATGGGTCACTCGATTGATGCTGATGCCTGTACTGTTGGCTGCTATTTTTTCCGGTCTGACCTATCCACTCTATCTCAGATACCTAAAAATAATTGGGGCCCGGCCTGCGGCTGCCGCCATTCTTACCTTGATAACCTTGGTCCTAATCACTGTTTTTCCACTGGCCGTGCTGGGTACCATTGCTTATCATCAAGCTTCGGAATTCCTTTCCAACTTGGATTTGCAAAGCTTACAAGCCAGTACTCTGGAACTATTAGAAAACTTGAAGGTTCGTTTTCCATCACTATTAGGCAATCTAGATACGGGCGATGTCGTTAAGAAAGCCGTACTCTATTTTCAAACTGGTTTGCAGCATTTTCTGAAGTACGCTACATCCTTATCGCTGTCCCTGTTGGAAAAGATTTTGGGCGTGTTCGTCACCTTATTCGCAATGTTCTATTTCTATATCGGTGGTACAGAACTCTTGAAAAAACTGGTAAAATGGTCTCCACTCAAGGATGAGTATGACGAGATTTTGATAGCCAACTTTCTATCCGTTACCAAAGGCACTTTAAAAGCCAGTGTTGTTATCGGGACGATTAACGGCACATTGGCGGGTTTGGTTTTCTGGGCCGTGGGAATGGGATCTCCAGTATTTTTGGGAAGCCTCATATTCATAGGCACCTTCATACCGGTTATTGGAGGTGGTCCGGTTTGGATTCCAACCGCTATTTTTTTGATGCTCCACGGGAAATGGGTCGGCGCTATGGCTGTGATTGGTGTTTGCGGCATTATTCTTCATGCCATCCATAGCCTACTCTTGCCTGTGCTGATTGGTCAGGATGTGAAAATGCACAATTTGCTCGTGCTCATGAGCACCTTGGGAGGAATTTTCGCATTTGGATTTATTGGAGTGATTATAGGGCCCATTCTCGGCGCCCTATTTTTGAGCATTTGGAAGATTTATGCGCAGGTATTCGAGCGCGAAATCATGCACAACAAAAATTAGCTCTCCTGGATAACCAAAGTTATCCAGGAGAGCAAAACCTAGACTTCCATCGCTTGCAAATATCCTCGATATTTGCGCTGCAATTTGTCGAATGTACCGCTGCTGCGCATACGTCTGAGGGCCTGGTCGCGCAATTGACGGACGCGTTCATGAGAGATGTTCAGTCCCAAGCCCACTTCGCGCAAAGTCTGGGGTGAATTCTGGTCCATACCGAATAATCCGGTGATGACCTGGGCTTCCCTTTCCGGAAGTTCCGAAAGGATTTCCCGAACGAGTTCCCCGGTAGCTCCTTTTTCGAACTCATTTTCAGGATTTGCAGCGTGATCATCGCGAAGGATTTCCTGGAAAGTCGTCTTGGAGTCGGCGCCCACAGGAGCGTCAAAGGACATTCCCTTACCGGCGGTTTGCAGAAGCCCGCGAACGGTTTCATCGAGGTCTTGTCCATGCCCCTGCTCTTTAAGAGCCTTGCGAACACGCAGGCATTGGTTGGCAGGAAGACGGATCAAAGACCCGGTTTCATTGATGGATTTGGTAATGTAAGCCTTCATCCACCACACTGCATAGGAAATGAACTTAATGCCGCGAGTGGAGTCGAAACTCTCAACTGCGCGAATGAGCCCCATGCAGCCTTCATTGACGAGGTCAGGCAACGGGATTGGGCAGCCTCTATATTGCAACGCAACTTTTAGTACAAAACGCATATTCGCTTTGATCAGTCGCTCTCTTGCAGCATGATCGCCTTTACGAAAACGCTCAAATAATTTTTGCTCTTCCATGCGGGAGATGGGACTCGTTTTACGAATGTCTTCCATGTATCGCTTGAGGGAGACATCGGTTGTCGGATATGCCATGGACCGTTACTTCCTTTCCCAGAGTATCACGTTCGCGAGCAAAGTTCTTTTCGCCGTCCAAGCCTTATTCAGGATGGATGGAGAGTTCCGGAACAACGCTATCGGGAACGTGCGTCAGCTAAAGCCGACGGTGGTTTATTCTGGAGCAAAATACAAAATACCATGGTCATAGGCGTATAAAATCTGTCATCCCCTGTCATCTTCTTGAACAAGGTTCCCTTAAACCTCAAATTTCCAAAGTTACCTTTTGGTATGTAATAGGTTTTCCGTACGAGTTGGTCCTCATCTTCCCCCGGTTGGCAGCTATAATATGGATAATTAGGTTGAATTCAAAGACAGACCCCTCACTTTTGGCGAATTGAAGAGCCATGCATCAACTTTCTTTTTTGCAGGATTTGGCCATTGTCATGATTGTGGCTGGGTTAGTTACCGTTCTATGCCATAAATTCAAGCAACCGGTGGTGCTCGGGTATATTTTGGCCGGGGTTTTAATCGGACCGAATACGCTGCCTTTTCCCCTCATTCAAGATGAGCATGGAATCCAAACCCTGTCTGAACTGGGCGTGGTCTTTCTTATGTTCAGCTTAGGCTTGGAATTCAGCTTGCGGAAATTGCGCCATGTGGGCGCGACAGCTTTATTGACCGCATCTATAGAAATCGCCGTCATGATAGGCGTCGGCTATGCGATAGGAAGGGCGTTCGGATGGGCACCCATGGACAGTCTTTTTCTTGGTGCGATTATATCCATTTCCTCCACAACCATAATCATGAAAGCCTTGGAAGAACTTGGTTTGCGCAAGGACAAATTTGCGAGCCTGATCTTCAGCATTCTCATAGTAGAAGATATGCTCGGCATCATCCTCATCGCTTTGCTTTCCGGCATTGCCAAGACAGGGACGTTGCAATCCTGGGACGCTATTCTGACTCTAGGTCGATTGTCCGTTTTCCTGGTGGTCTCCATGGTACTCGGTTTCATTGCCGTCCCCCGCATAATCGCATTCGTTGCAAAATTCAGAAGCTCGGAAATGCTTTTGATCACGGTGCTTGGCTTGTGTTTCGGTTTTACCTTTCTGACTGTTTGGTTTGGATTCAGCTTGGCCTTGGGTGCGTTCTTAATCGGTGCGATACTTGCGGAAGCCAGGGAAATCGGTAAAATAGCCGACTTGATGGCCCCGGTTCGCGACATGTTCAGCGCAGTCTTTTTTGTTTCCGTGGGGCTGTTAATAGACCCCCATATGTTGGTGCAATACGCAGTTCCAATCACGGTCATCACACTTGCGGTAATCATAGGGCAGGTTTACAGTTATATGTTTGGTGCATTCCTTTCAGGTCAAAATTTGCGTACCTCGGCACGCATAGGCATGAGCATGGCCCAAATCGGTGAGTTCTCCTTCATTATTGCCGCCTTGGGTTTGACCCTCAAAGTAACCAGTGGTTTTCTTTACCCCATTGCCGTCAGCGTCTCCGCCCTGACCACCATAACCACTCCTTACCTCATCCGGGCATCACATCCGGTAACTTCCTGGTTCGAGCGAAAACTGCCACCCACATTTCTCGCCTATATCAACTTGTACCATAGTTGGCTGGATCAATTCACGCGCGGTCGCCAGGACAGTCAAGTTCGAAAAATATTACGTCGCATCGCCGGACAACTGACCATATTCTCCGGCCTTATCGCCGGTTCCATCCTTACAGCGGTTTTTATTTCCCGTATCATAATCGGATTTTTCCCCAACTCATTGCCTTATCAATCCATCATCAATTCCTGTTTATGGTTGACAGCGATGTTAGCTGCCATGCCAGTTTATATCGCCGCCTACCGCAAACTCAAAGCCCTGGGGATGATTCTAGCCGAATTGGGAATCACGGAAACCATGGGTGGGGATCGCAAAACCGAGATTCGGGCCGTAGTAGCCAATGCTATTCTAGTCGTCGGGCTGCTTGCTCTGTCTGCGCTTACCTTTGCGCTAAGCTATGTTTTGTTGCCACCGGCCCAAGCCCAGGTTGCATTGCTGATTGTAGCAGGCCTCCTTCTCTATTGGCTGAGAGGCTCCTTTAATAAAATCTATTTCCAGGGAAAGGCTGCGCTGGTCGGCACCTTCAGCAAGCCCATAGAAGCGCGTTCAGACGATTCCAAAGTAAATGCCGTTAGGGTAACCCAATTGTTACGCGATGCTTGTTTAGAAACCTTGCTGTTAACCGAAAAAATGCCAGGCGCGGGACGATCCCCACGCGAGTTGGAGCTTAAAACGCGAACCGGTGCCTATATAGTTGGAGTGGACCGGGAGGGATGCCAAATCATCAACCCTGAGGCCGATGAGATTCTGCTTCCCAAGGATCGACTGCTACTACTAGGTAGTCGCGCCCAACTGGACGCGGCAGTGGAAATGTTATCAGGGGGCCCTGTTACTTCGGTAATCGGTCCGGCTTAAGCGAGCATAATAATGCGGGACAGGACAGATGAAATGGACTTTTCGGATTTAAATGATCCGGAGTTTTTAGAAAAGCTCCGCGCCCATGGTTCCGATGGACAAGAGGCCTTTACCCAGCTAGTCCGGGCATCTCATGATCGATTAATGAGTTTCCTTCAAAGAAGTCTGAGTACGGAAAAAGAATGCATTTTGATATTACAAGAAGTGTATGTGCAGATGCATAAAGGATTACCAACTTTTTCCGGACTCATTGAACTCACCACTTGGATGTATTCCCTAACCCATCATTTGATATGCGAACGCTCATCCAAAATGGAAAGTCTATCGGCGCGCAACGGCGTGGAAAAACTACTGGTTAAGGCCATTGAATCCCTAGCGAGCCAGTCTGCGCAAGCTTACCACTTGGGAGATATTGAAGGCCTGTCAACGGAAGCGACCGCAGAAATATTGGGAATGACCGTTGAAGAAGCGCGCAATCAAATCCATGGTACGCGGCGTAAAATTGTCGAATGGGTTCAGGAAAAAATGCTAGCGGTCCGGGAGTCCAGATGAAAGGTTTATTGTACCGGGTGACTTATCCCTGCGAAAAGATACGCGAATTCATGTACGATCACCTAGAGGAAAGCCTTCCCACTTTGATCTCTATGCGTTTCCATTTGCATTTAAATGGTTGCTTGGCTTGCCGTGAATACTTGTTTCTTTACAAGAAAGCCGCCAATACCAAGGAATTCCGAAAAGAAAATCCGATCCCGCAAGATGGCCTTGATCGCACCTTGGATTTTCTTCGCAAGGAAGGAATTGTTAGGCTGGAATGACTATTCTAGCGCAGCAACCCGGATTTCCAGAGGGTATGGCTTCGTCCCGCAAGGCTATTGCTTCGTTCTCCCTAATATGACCAGGCGTACCGCATCCAATCTCAACTCAGCCGCAGCGATATGGCCCAGCACATCCCGCAAGAGTTTTTCCGCATCATCCACTTCTGATTGTGTCACTGACGGGTTGATATTCATCAAGGCTTTTAGGCGATCCCGCTCCGCACCCAGCCGCTTTTCCGCTTCCTTATGCGCCGCCGTTTTTAAGGATGCCTGCCGAAAAGAGGCCACCTGCATGGCTGTCTCCATCATTTTTGGAACCAACAAATCGAATTGATCGTGATGATCCTCTAGGAGGCCGGTAGGCGCTTGTTCCAAATCGGATGCGTCCATTCGCGGCAAGAAATGCGTCAAGTCTTCACCGCTTTGCTCAACCATTACCCGAATGGGACAGGGAGCCAAAAATCTGTCGAGGTGGAGATAACCGGGCGCAGTGGCTTCCAGCACAAACACGGCATCCATAGCAAATCCTCTGGAAGAACCATTTCCATTGGTCGGTGCATCCTGCCATTCTACAAACCCTACCGTACCTTCCATGCCACCTAGGATAAGGTCCACCACACCACGCACCATGGGATGATCGATGGAAAGAAACGCCAAATCTTCCCTGGCCAAGGCTTCCTTTCGATCATATGTCACGGCTAAGCCCGTTGGGGGAAGGCCCGGAAAAAAATCCACTTCCAAATGATCACCCGGAAACAGGAAATAGCCGCGCTTGGCTTCGGTATTCTGGGTGTCCACTCCAAAATGATCGAAGACATTTTCCAGGTAGTCTTCCAAATCGCCATCTTCATCCTCGGCGCGAATCTCGGCAATGAGCGATCGGGCCAATTCGGGACGGTTGGAATTGATCTCTAGCAAGCGGTCGCGGCCCATTTCCAAAGTCTCACGCACTCGCTTGGCCAATATCCGCGTGTTCGCGACAAGGTTGGCGATGGCATTGTCTAACCCACCCGCATCATCTGATTCAGGATGCGATTCCGCAGCCGCGGCCATTCGGCAAACTTTCAGAAGTTCACCCAATTGTTCCTCGTAAAAATAATCCGAACCGAGTACAGGTTGGCGAAAGGCGTCCATGCCTTCATCGTACCAGCGATAGAGCACTTCATGAGCGGTGCCTTGTATGTACGGGACATGGATGTGAATATCGTGCAATTGGCCAATGCGATCCAATCTGCCGATACGCTGCTCCAGCACGCTAGGATTCAGCGGAAGATCGAACAGTACCAAATGGTGTGAGAACTGGAAATTGCGCCCTTCACTGCCGATTTCGGAAGAGATG
>JAYUHW010000265.1:0-3007 GCA_043766615.1 Fibrobacteria bacterium
TCGGGCCGGGTGATGGCCAGCAAATCGTTGTTGCCTTTTACGTCGCAGGTATGGGATTTGAAGCGCTCTCCACGGAAGTCGCTCTCCCCTAGCGTGTGTCGCTGGATCATGGTGCCCATGGCACCGTCCAGGATGAGGATGCGTTTTTGGGCCGCACGTAAAACAGGATGCTGGGCTGGATCGAGAGGGTATTTAGAAAACATGTCTACTTTCCTTGTGCTTAATTCGAATTCCGTGGTGGGAATGGGTCGGTCAGGGTTTTTCAGCTTGCATCAGCAAGCCTTCGATTTCAGGGTAGTCCTTGGTGGACCCGGTGATTTCCGCATGGAGCTTTTCAAATCCGCTTTCCTTAAGCCAACTTTCTAAATCGCTTAGGGAAAAGCCCAACCAAAAATCACCGAACTTAGTACGCATCCACTCTTCGCCATGGGCGAGTAAATCCAGGATGAGAATACGGCCTCCCGGAACCAGCAGCCGGAAAGACTCGGCGATGGCTTCCTTTGGTTTAGCAGCATGGTGCAGGGATTGGGACACGATAACCAAGTCGAAGCTCGCAGAAGGCAAGCCGGTTTCTTCCATTTGCATATGTAAGAAAACAGGATTTTCCAGAGCCGGTTTGCCGGTTCCCGCATTGCCCAGCTCACGTGCCAGTCGGATTTGTTCATCGCTCGTATCCACACCCGTGACTTTATTTCCGGATTGCGCCAGCATGATGGATAGGCGTCCGTTGCCGCAGCCGAGATCCAGAATGCGCTTGCCTCCAATAAGGCGAATGAGTCCGTGTGAGAGCGCGCGCCACGATTGCCCGGGCGACGGCATATTTTGTACTGCTTGGGAGTTGAAGAATTCACGGGACCGCATGCCGCGCTCTTCTAGAACTTTTTGCAGACTACGGAAATCACGTGCGTACCACTTAGCCAAGTGCGCGCTTTGCAAAGCATTCGCTACAATAGTTGTCCTGGAATCCTCTTTGACCGCAGAGGGAATGCGGTAGAGAACCTTTTGGCCTTCCTTTCGGCTGGCAACCAAATCCTGTTCTTTAAGCAAACCAAGCTGTGTGGACAAGGTGCTTTGGCCAAGACCCAAAACCTTTTGAAGCTCTCCCACCGCCAATTCATTTTCTTGCAACAAGGATAAAATCCGGAGCCGGGTTTCATCGCTTAAAAGCTTGAAAATGCCCGTCAGAACATCGATTTGCAGGACATTGGGCATAGTGGACTAAAGTATATCAATATATCGTGAAATAAAGATATATTTTTCCGCCCAGTCGACTTTGGGTTAGCGTTTGAGTGTGATTGGTGCCTTCAATTTGAAGCATGGGTGACAAAGACCCCGAAGAAAAACAGCAGAAATCCCAGAAAATAAGCGCCATTGAGCAGCACTCCCAAGGCCGCGGCAATTTTATGCTTTCCATATAACACCTGTCGCATGCTCCACCCCAATCCAAAAAGGGCGATAAAACTAAGGCCGAATACAATTGTAATCAGTATTCCAGCCTGCAGCTTACGGGAAGGTTCAAGATTTGGAAAACCGATGTTCATCAACCAGCACATTGCCAAGAATTGCAGCACCAACACGGCAGGTGGAATGCATAATGTGAAAAACGGACTGTTCAGAAATGTGGGAAGTTTGATGCTTAATCCTATCCTTATGGATCCCAAGGCGCGACGATGTCCATTTCCCTGCCGAGATGGTCGGTAAAGAATTCACCCTCGCGGAAAACCACATGACCATTGACCATGGTCATAATCGGCCAGCCCTTGGTTTTCCATCCGTGGTACGGACTCCAATTGACCTTGGTCTGGAGCTTGCCGTTTTCGATGGTTTTTTCCTTCTCCATGTCAACGAGTACAAGGTCAGCAGCGTATCCAACTTCTATCTTGCCTCGGCCTTGAATCCCATATAGCCGCGCCGGATTTTCGCACATCCAGCGCACCACGTCTTCCAAACTGCATAAACCTTGGTTGACGCGGTTCAGCATCAGCGGCAAGGAGGTTTCCACACCCGGCATGCCGGAGGGAGAACTCGGATAGCCCTTATCTTTTTCTTCGCGGGTATGTGGCGCGTGATCGGTGGCGATGCAGTCAATGACTCCGGTTTTAAGGGCGTGCCAAAGCGCTTCGCCATGCCTACGTTCGCGAATGGGCGGATTCATCTGGGCATAGGTGCCAAGCGCATCATAGCATTCCGGAGCCGTGAGCAGAAAATGCTGGGGACAGACTTCGGCGGTTACCGGCAGCCCCTTTTTTTCCTTGGCCAGGAATTCCGCTTCCTCCTGGGTAGTCATATGCAAAATATGCAGACGGCGCTGATATTTTTTGGACAAGGCTACGGCTGTGCGCGTGGCTTTAATAGCCACTTCCGGACTGCGGATAAGGTTGTGATCATGCACGCGTGTGGTCTGAGGGTAGCGAGCCTTGTTTTCCTTGATCAGCACTTCATCTTCCGCATGTACGGCGATAAGCCGACGGCCGGTAGCGAATATCCGCTCCAAGTCTTCGGGCTTGTCGACGAGCAAAGAACCAGTGGAAGCCCCCATAAAGATTTTTATGCCGCAGACATTTTTTACTGTTTGGAGGTCCGGCAGGTTTTCCGGAGTGCCGCCGATGAAAAAATTGTAGTTGACCAAACTTTTGGCGGCTGCGATTTTCTTCTTGGCCTCCATAAGCGCAATCGTCACCGTAGCAGGTGACGTATTGGGCATTTCCAGAAATCCGGTAACGCCTCCGGCTGCCGCGGCCCGGGATCCAGTGGCCAGATCCTCTTTCCATTCCATGCCGGGATCGCGAAAATGGACTTGGGGGTCTATCGCACCTGGAATGAGGTGCAGCCCACGCGCGTTTATAATTTCGGCGCCCGACGCATGGAGAGAATTCCCCATGGCGCGGATAACCCCGTCAGCAACTAGAACATCAATTGATTGGGTGCCATTGGGCGTCACAACCTTGGCGTTTTGAATCCATTTTTCGGTATGCATATGTCTCGCTAAGAATAGCAATACCGACTG
>JAYUHW010000266.1:0-15161 GCA_043766615.1 Fibrobacteria bacterium
AAATCCAATCCGTGGCTGCTGTATGTTTATGCCAGGAAGTTCCAGGATCGGCAACTGTGGCGTGAATCCTACCGGCTTGGATTGCAGCTGAGTTACAAAATTGCGCCCGATCGATGGGGATATGCGCCCAAAGAAGTCTTGCGGCTTTTTTTTCCACAACCCTATGACCGTTATGTACAAAGGTATGCGGCGCAAAAAAGGGTGGAACCGGCATTTGTTTATGCACTGATGCGTCAAGAATCCGGATTTGATCGTGAAATTAAATCCGGTGTCGGAGCCGTAGGTTTGATGCAAATGATGCCAGCTACTGGAAAATCAATCGCCATGCGGGAAGGTCTGAGGGATTTCAATCCTTTTTCTTTGGTAAATGCCGACACAAACATAAAACTAGGTATTGCGTATCTTAAGGAATTACAGGGTGAGTATCAACAAAACCCCTACTTCGTCTTGGCCAATTATAATGCCGGTCCCGAGGCTACCAAAAGGTGGCAATCGGCCGCGAATGGAAAAACATTGGAACAAATGGTAGAGGATATCAGTTATTGGGAAACCCGTGACTATGTTAAGAAAGTGATGGGAAATTATTGGACATATGGCATCCTATGGGGCCATCACCGGTCTAAGGGCCTACAGAGAAGTGCTCCGTGATTGTTATGCGCCAGCCTTAAGATCGTTATGAGGTTTCATCTTGCTAAATTGTCCTTGATGGACCGTCGATTGGCTCTTTTGGGATTGTGTCTGAGTACGGCTCTGATTACCGCTCTTGCAGGTGCGAATCCTAAATCAATAATTGTCCAGCCTGCCGCATCTCCACCTACTAGCCGCTTAACCTCCAACGCTTCAGAAAAATGTTGGACTGTTGCTCGATTAAAATATGGAGGAGGAGGGGATTGGTACGCGGGCCCAACGATGCTGGTGAATCTATCCAAACGGTTACAATCAGACCTGGGGCTTACTGCTTGCGAAGAGGAAGAATCCGTTAGTCTTCTCGATGGCAATCTGTATAGCTATCCCATTTTATTTATGACCGGACACGGCAATGTGGCGTTCGCGGAAGAGGAACGCAAAGTGCTGCGCGAGTACCTATTGCGGGGAGGAATCCTATTTGCAGATGACAATTATGGCATGGATACATCCTTCCGTCGGGAAATGAAAAGTCTTTTTCCCAACCATCCAATGGTACCCATGGGCTTGCATCATCCCGTATTCAAAGCCTATTATAAATTTCCACAGGGTTTGCCCAAAATTCACCAGCATGATGGAAAGCGTGCGACAGCATACGGAATAGTCGTAGAAGGACGAACCGTGGTATTCTACAGCTATGAAAGCGACCTAGGAAACGGCTGGGAGGATTTGGACGTACACAAGGATGGACCTGAACTCCATGAAACCGCTTTGCGAATGGGCGTCAATGTCGTCGCCTGGTTTCTGCAAGGGGCTAGGCCAGAGGCCGAACCTTGATTCGTATGGGTTTTGATATCCATAACGACCATGCCTGAAGCTATGGACAAACTCCAAGCCCTATCCAAGCTGCTTCAGCAGTACCGTCGCCGGCGCGCGGGAACAGCTGCATTGCAAACGGTTTGGATGCTCATGGCCGTTCATGCTTTATTGCTTGCCGTCCTCGGCTGGTTTTCCATTCACTATCCGCTTTCCCCAAAACTCCTTACCACCTTAGCATGGTCTTACGTTATCTATTTGGCTTTGCCTGTCGCTTACTGGTTTCAGTGGTCGCGTTCGTCTAATAGAGCGGATCAAGTAGCCCGGGAATTGGATCGTGCCAATCCCTTAACTCCGGATCCGTTCCGCACCAGTCTTTCCTTAGGCAACCATGGAAAAGAAACCATTCAACAATTGGATCACCTCTATGGATCGGTTCTTCCAAGATTAAAATTGCCGCGTCTCGCGCTGTTGCCTTTGCGAAAATTTGTGCTACTTGCATTTGCGGTTAGCTGTTTGGTTGCATCAGCTTTTCTTTCTCATCAGCCGTGGGAATTTATGCATCGGGTCTGGAGACCTTGGTCTGTACTTGAGGGTTTGCCGATATTGCGTTTTCAATGGGAAGCGCCACGTCAAATTCTCGGCAAGGGAGATACGGCAAAGGTACAAGGAACTGTTCTTCACGTTTTATCAGAGCAAACCGTTTACGCCTATATCCAAAGCAAAGGCGGCGAGACTCGGTATCCGTTGAACCTAGCAAATGATGGGCATTTCGATTTTTCCTTTGGCCCTGCTACCGAAGATTTCAACTTGTATTTCGCGGGTGAAAATGGTCATAGCTCCACTATTCGTTTTCAAGTTCGGCCACGACCATTTTTGGCACGTATCCAGGCCATCCTTACGCCACCCGGCTATACGCATTTGCATATCGACACATTACCAGTAGGCGTGACTCATTTTTCTTTGCTACCAGGAACGCAAGTCACTTGGAAGTTGGCCTCGGCGAGCAATTTGAAATCCTTAACCATGCACTTACAAAACCGGAATACCGATTCTGGAGCACGTTCTGGCGCAGAGATCGAAAGTTTGGGGTCTGGTCGTGAGTTTCACTTTATGAAGACCTTTCGCAAGGCAACGGAGTATTCTTTTGCGCTCGAAGATGAAGTTGGAGTTCGGTCGACTCCCGCCTTGCCAAGTGGAGTGGACCTTATTCCAGATTTGGCCCCAGAAGTGGAACTGGTTTCACCGACTGAAGATGCCGCATTGGATCGCAATGCAATGCTCCCACTGGTTTTCCGGGTAAAGGATGACTTCGGTATATCCACACTTCGGCTGGTTTACCGGGTGCTCGCTGATGGAAAAGTACGCCAAGTAGGCAGCGCAAAATCCGAAGGTCAAAGGGACTGTCGCGACTGGTTGTCTTTGTCCCGTGCCGGTTTAGTGGAAGTCACTTGGGACATGACTTCTTTGCATCTGCAGTCCGATAATGCAGTGGAATTTCATTTAGTTGCTGTGGACAACGATACGGTTAATGGACCCAAATCCGGAAAATCTAGCGTCCGAATTTTACGAATGCGTACAATGCAAGAGTTGGTGGCGGCCACACATAAGCGGGAACAAAGCGCGGAAGCCAGCCTAAAGAGCGCACTACAACGAGAAAAGCAATTGGAAAGGAAGCTGGAACGGCAACAACAAGCACCACCCGAAGAGGGCCCACCCATGCTGGCTGAATACGAGGTCAACCGGATTATGGTTGAAGATCCGCACGATCATTTGAAGCGCATGGAAATGGTGCTGGCGATGCTGCAACAAATGGCGGACAAATCCACTAAGTCCGCTGGCAGTGAAAAGAATACGTCCGTGGGGAACGAGCGTTCCGGGTCTAGCTCCAAAAATTTGGCCGAGGTGAAAGAGGCCACAAAAGAATTGCAGACTGCACTGAAGCGAAATGAACCGGCAATGCCTAAGGGCAACCAGGGCTTTCTACCTATTGAGGAACGTCGAAAAAATCTGGAAAACTTGATCAAATCCCAAAAAGACCAGTCCTCAAAGCTAGCAGTTCTCAAAAACAAGCTCGATACTACAGTCAAAGCATCAGGCCCGCTTGCCTTGCCCAAAGCGCAATTGGATGAACTGGCCAAGGAATTGGATCGCAATATCGCCAATCAAACCGATTTGCAAAAGCACCTGCAGGAAGAATTCACCCAGGCAAAGGCGAAGAGCGATATGATGGATCAGGCGATAGAGGAACAAATGCGCATGGCGCAAGATATGCAGTCCGCCTCTCAGGACCTTAAAAAGAATATGGAACTAGGAGCAAAGAACGGTATGCTCTCACCAGAGTTGATGCAGAAAATGAAAAAAGTAGATGAACTCCTGCGGGAAGTTTTGCCGGACAGTTTGCGACAAATGATGGAACGAAAACTGCAAGGGCAAGAAGTCAATCAAGAGGAGCTGCGTCAGAAGTTGAAGGAAATGTTGGAAAAACAGGCGGAATTGGTGGAAAATCTAAATCGAGCCTTGGCCATGTTGGAGCAGCTACGGGATCGCAAACGCATGCAGGAGTTGAAACAGTCCTTGGAAGAATTAAAATCGCGTGAAGACCATTTGTCAAAGGATTTACAAGCGGGCCAAGGGGACAAGTCACAGGATGCCGAGCAGAAATCCATTCAACAAGTCACTCAGAAAGCGTTAGCCGATTTTGCTGCACAGGCGTCCGCTAGAAAATCGTTGCAGGAAATGAATAAACGAATGTCCGCTATACCCGTTCAGAAGGATATGCAGGCCGTTCGTGAAGCATTAGCACAAAGTTCCAAATCCCCATCTTCATCCAACTCTGCCTCAAGCTCTGCTTCAGCTGCAAAGTCGGCGGCATCCGCTTCAGAAAAGTTGAGTGCCATGTCCCAGTCGCTGGGAGAAGCCATGGCCGGTATGGAAAATTCCGTGGACATGGGTGAAGTGCAAGAGTTGCTTCAAGAATCCCTTGCACTCTCCCGTCTGCAAATTCTGATTCGCAGCGGTTCCGCCGGTCGAAGATCAGAAGGTTGGGAAGCGGATGAGGCAGGCCTTTACACCACCATAGCCCAAACTTCAGAATGGCTGAATGGGCGGGTGAAACAAGTGGCGGTAAAAGTACCTTTTATCGGATCGGCACTTTTGTCCGCGTCCCGAAATTTAACGGCAAGTTCACGAGAAACTGCGCGCCTATATTCCTCCGAGAAGGCGGATCAGACGCTTAAGTACACGCAAAATCTTTCCCGGGAACTTTTGAAACTCATCAAAATGGCCCAGTCGAGTAGTGGACAAGGGAGTGGATCCGGATCAGGATCCAGTTCCGGGGCATCGTCTAGTAATCCGGGAGGTTCCGGGGAAGGACAAGCCGGCGGAGATCTTTCCAGCCAACTTCAGGGATTAAGCGGTAAGCAGATGGCAATCAACCAGGCCACCTACCAATTGCTGCGGTCCATGCTTGCAGGCCGGCAATCTGGCCAAGGCCAGTCGGGAGCAGGAGAGAGTGGACAAGCCCAGGGTGAAGGTGGCAAACCAAACGGCATGCAGGGGGGAGAGGGAGCCTCGACCTTGCCCGGTATAGCCAATCGCCAAGGGGAGCTGGGTGAAGGTCTTGAATCCATGGCGGAAGCGTTGGGAGAAGAAGGTGGCGCGGGTCAAAAACTGCGGGGCTTGGCGGACCAAGCTCGCCAACTCGAAGCGGACATGCGCCAAGGTCGGATGACTCCTGAAGAATTGCGGCAACAACAAGAACGTTTTCAATCCAGATTGCTCGATGCTTCAAATGCTATGCAGGAACGCGGTCAAAGTGAAATGCGTCAAGCAGAAACCCGGCATGGGACTGCCTTAGAGAGTTCTGACGCTGCCAAATCTGCTAGTGAGTCCAGATTGATCCAGATCATGCGTGAAGCCCATAAGAGCTCCAAGGGGCTATCTTTATCCCAAGCCCAGCGTAAATACCTTGAAGAGTATTACGAGAGCCTGTTGACCCGCTGAGGAGGATTTAGCTTGAAGGTTTGGTCTGGCATCGACGCACGCATTGTAAAGCTGGGCTATAGCTTCCTGGAATCCAAGCGACAAGTTGTAATATTTTTAAGGTTCACCTTGGACATGTTTGTGAATTTGCCTTCCGTTTTCAGCAACTTTCACATAGCCGTTGAACAAATGTATCTCATCGGCATCACATCCGTTCCCTTGGTTACCCTCACTTCAATTTTTACTGGTGCGGTAGCGGCTTGGCAAGCCGCCTATAACTTTGCCGACTATGTGCCGCTGCGTTATGTGGGCACGGCAGTCGGAAAGTCGGTTATGCTTGAAGTGGGTCCAGTGCTCACGGCCTTGGTGGTTTCCGGTCGGGTAGGTGCTGCTATGACCGCTGAGCTGGGTACTATGGCGGTTACGGAACAACTAGATGCTATGAAGGTGCTGGATCTCAATCCGTTCCGTTTTCTAATGGCCCCGCGACTTTTTGCCGCCATGATTATGTTACCCATGTTGACGATATTTTCCTCCTTAATCGCCATTCTGGGCGCGCTATTTGTGGTTACCCTGTTCAAAGGCCTGGCACCGGAATCCTTCTGGTATGGTGTTCGACTCTTTTATACCAACTGGGACATGTTTGTGGGAATTCTGAAGTCCTTTGTATTTGGAATCATCATTTCCCTATTTGGCTGTTATTACGGTTATACGAGCACGCATGGCGCAGAAGGCGTTGGCCGAGCGACTATGGCTTCCGTAGTCGCCGCCAATGTTTCCGTGCTCATTACCGGATTTTTGATTTCTAATTTCCTGCTTCGTTAAGTTCTACCCGCCCCAAGAGGACCCCATATGAATCAGAAATACCTGACCAATCTCGGCCTGCAAGGCGATTTTGTCGACTCCTTGCGCGAATGTTACAACCGGCGTGAACCAGCCGAACGGATCGCTTCCGTCAAGTCCGTTCTGGCGCGCCATCGCAGCAGGATTCGGACTATCAATCAAAGCGGCCTCTCTGGCACGGATACGGTGCGTTTTATCAGTGAAATGACCGACACATTGATCCGGGTGATGTGGGATCAGCTTGAGATGACGCAGCCTAACGAGGCCAATCTGGTTGGAGTCGTGGCCGTCGGAGGGTATGGCAGGATGGAGTTGTGTCCGCAATCGGATATCGATTTGCTGATCATCACTTCAGAAAAACCGACACGACATGAAATCGAACAAGCCGAATACCTAGTTCAAAATTTATGGGACTATGGCTTTCAGTTGGGCAGTTCAGTACGCAGTATCTCCCAATGCAAGGAAGCCTCCAGCAAAGATTCTGAAACCTGGACATCTTTTCTCAATGAACGCTTTGTCGCAGGCAATCACGTCCTCTACCGAAAGTTTGTCGACCTATTATCCAAAAGGCTTTTCCCTTGGAGGGTTTCGGCATTAATCGAAGCCAAGATAGAGGAGCGCGAACTTCGCAAAAATCAATTGGGCTCACTTGTGCAGCTACTTGAACCCAATCTTAAGGAGGGGATAGGCTGTTTGCGCGACGTGCATTCCATGATGTGGATCGCAAAAGTAAAACACAACTGCAATGATTTCGGGGATTTGGTTCGGGAAGGGTTGCTCACGCCACAAGAGGCGGAAGATATCCGTGTCGGGTACGATTTTCTCTTGCAAGTACGCTGTTGTTTGCATTTTATGACACAGAAGAAGGACGATCACCTCACCTTTTCCCTGCAACCCGATGTGGCCAAAGAGCTCGGTTTTGAAGAGGATCACAATCAAAAACCAGTCGAAGTTTTTTTAAAAGTCTTTTATCATCACACCAAAACCATTCTTCGGGTAACCTCCGGTGTGGTCTCGCGATGGATTAAAGTTAAAGAGAAAATCGCTAAATCTTCCGTACTTAAGGATCACTCCCATTTCAAAACCGTAGATGGCGTTCTTGACCTGAAAACGCGGGTGGGGAACCCTTTCCTCGATAATATCAGCTTGATATTGGAGTATTTTGAGATATCCAATCAGCGCCAGCTAGGCTATGCCCATCACGCCATCCTTCGTCTCAAACAGGCCATCAGCATTTTATCCAGCAACCAAGAGCTCGACACAAAGTCGCATCTGATTGAATTCCTCCGCCTTTGCAAAAGCACAGAACGAGCGGGGCGTATGCTCAGATGCATGAATGATGTTCGCTTGATTGGATTGCTCATTCCGGATTTCAACCATATCTACTGTCATAGTCAGCACGATATTTACCATATCTATACGACGGATGAGCATACTATCACCGTGGTGCGACAGCTGGCCTATATGGCCAAGCATACCGATAAGCAAATGGAATCCCTTCAGAAGGCGTTCTCCTTGGTCAATGACATGGAAGTTTTGATTTTGGCCTGCTTTTACCACGATATTGGAAAGGGCGTGGGCCCCAATCACAGCATCAGCGGTGCTAAAATGATTTTCGAGTTCATGGAGAAAATGGGATTCTCAGCTTCTCGATGTAAGGAAGCCGCCAATTTGGTTTTATACCATCTCATTATGAACGAGGTTATTCAGAGAAGGGATTTGGAAGATCCCAAAACTATCAGGGATTTCATTACCAAGGTGGAAAGTCCAGCTACCTTGCATAAGCTGTATGTACTAACCTATTGTGACGTCTCCTCCGTGCATCCTGATGCCTGGTCCAGTTGGAAGGCTATTTTGCTACAGAAGTTATATGACGGGGCGCTAGAGGAGATGCAAAGCCCTTTCCAGGCTGTTTTAGCTTCGCGAAGCCTGGAAGATCAGTTGATTGAGAACGTGTCCAAGCGAATTTCGGAATCCGAAGTTCGCACGCACCTGGAGATGCTGCCTCGCCAGTACGCATCTTCAACAACACCGGAAGATATCATTGTCCATATTGGTATGCTGGCTTCCTTGGTGTCACAAAAGTTTAGTGTTCGTATCCTCGAAAGACCTACCCATTGGGAGATTACTGTAGTCGCTAATGATGATGAAGCTTTGCTTCTCACCATTGCGGGTACGCTGACCCATCTCGATCTCTCCATTTTAAGTGCCCGTATTTTCACTCGTGTGGATGGTAAAGCAATCGACAAGTTCTCTGTATCCGTGCCCGAAGGATGGAAATCGGGATCAAGTTTGGAGCCTAGTCTGGTCCAAGAGTTGGAGAAGAACACGCGATTGTCGCATGCGCAATTGCAGGATTTTAGGACGCGTTTCAAGACAAAAAATGTTTTTAAAAAAGTGCGCGACATACGTATGAAGCCCGCTGTGACGTTCTCAAACACGATCTCTGATAATTTCAGCACGGTCGATCTCACCTGCTCGGACCGCATAGGATTGCTTTTTCAAGTGTGCAAGGTCCTCAGCGAAATGAAGTTGCAAGTGCATGGCGCCATCTTGACTACCGAAGCCGACAAGGCGATGGATGCTTTTTATATAACAGACGCTGCGAATAAAAAAATTGAAGACACACAACTCATTGATTCGATTATGACTACACTCATTTCAGAGTTGTCGGACACGCAGTAATGACAGCTTGCAGCGACGAGATGATCACACATGAAAAAATATTTTTTCATTTTTTTTAAATAACTGCTTGACTATTTAAGTCAAGAACTTTATCATTAAGTCATCAAAGAGTTGAAGCGGGAAAGATTGAACATCAAAAGCAAACATTCTGAAGTCAATCTCGAGGAAAGAAAAATTTCTCGAAACGTTTTTCGGTCAATAACCACAGACCCAAAACGAACCGTACTGTCTGTCGTAACAAACATCACTTATAATAATTTAAATGCCGGAGGGAGGTGATTACATGGCCGCCAAGAAGAAAGCTACCAAGAAGGTTGCAAAGAAAGCTGCAAAAAAGGTTGCTAAGAAAGCTTCCAAGAAGAAGAAGTAGTTCTTCGGTATCCCCGTGAGGGTGATATCTAAGCTTAGAGGAGGTCAGGATTTCCTGACTTCCTTTTTTATTGTATATCGAGTAATTAAAACATCTTAGCTGGTCGATTAAACGACCTTCAGATGGACCCCTTGGGTAAGCACTAGGAAAATATTTCCTAGTCAGCCCCCTCACCAACTTACATTTGTTCGATAGCCGGTACGCCGATCATCTCAAGGGCTAAGCCAAGGGTGATTCGAGTGCAATCGATTAAGTACAGCCGTTCGGCTTCCTCTTCGCTGCCTAAGGCGCGGCACACATGCAGGAAACTATGCGTTCCCTCTGCGATTTCGAGTACATATTGGGCAACGGCGATGGGGTCATTTGCTTCAATGGCGGTTTTGATTTTATCAGGAAACAGACTCAAGGTTCGGATTAATGCCTGTGTTTGCGGCTCAGAAAACTTTGAAAAGTTGATTCCGACAGCGCCAGACTGGGCAGGACGATCCGGCTCATGGCGGTTAAACCGCTCCGCACTTTTTCGGAGGATGCTACATAGCCGGACGTGGGCATTCTGCACATAGGGGCCGGAATCGCCTTCAAAACTTAAAGCTTTATCCCATTCAAAGCGTATGTCGTTCAGGCGTCTATTCTTAAGTTCACTGAAAACCAATGCTCCCACGCCTATTTTCATGGCTAAAGAATCTTTATCGACGGCCTCGGGGTTTTTTTCCAGAATAATACTGAGAATTTTCTCCTGTGCGCCGATCATCACATCTTTGAGGAGGCTGGTTTGTCCGCTCCTGGTCTTGCCTTTTTCCCAGCCGCCTTCTTCGCTCTTAATCAGAACCAATCCAAATGGAACATGGACAACTTTTTCCTGCCACGGGAATTCCATGAGCTCCAATATTTTTTTCAACTGCTGGAAATGCAGGCTTTGTCCATTGTCGACAATGTATAAGCAAAGGTCGAAGGCAAAAGTCTGTTGGCGATAGATGGCCGCAGCAATATCACGGGTGATATAAAGAGTAGCACCATCGGTTTTGCGCAGCAGGGCTGGGGGCAAATTGTGTTGAGATAGGTCCACAATTTCAGCGCCTTGACTTTTTGTCACCAGTCCCCGGTTTTCGAGATCGAGCATTGTCTTACCCATGTGATCCAGGAAGTAGGATTCACCGGTGTAAAAGTCGAACTCAACGGCAAGCATTGTGTAAATACGCTGGAGCTCCTTTAAGGTGATATCCTTAAAGGCCTGCCAGAGACCAAGGAATCGCACATCTCCCGCTTCCAGACGCTGGAAGGCATCGCGTGCCTGGTCTTCCAGGGTTGCATCCATTTGCGAGGCTTTTTCGAATCCTTTATAGAGGCTATTTAGCCTCTCGATTGTCATATCGGCCAAGTCAATTTCCGATAATCCTTCGCGCAGGAACATGACAATCAGTTTGCCGTAAGACGTGCCCCAGTCACCAAGGTGGTTGATTCTAACCACCCGATATCCGGCCCAATGATATATTCGGCTAAGCGAGTTGCCGATCATGGTTCCCCGCAAGTGGTGAAAGGCCAGCTCTTTCCCCATATTT
Organism: Fibrobacteria bacterium; assembly: GCA_043766615.1. GTDB lineage: Bacteria > Fibrobacterota > Fibrobacteria > UBA11236 > UBA11236 > Chersky-265. The sequence goes on from JAYUHW010000266.1 coordinate 10,882, forward strand.
GGAGAGGAATAATCTATGACTACCGTGCGGCCAAGGCCTTGATCCGTTTTGCCATAGTCGCGGCCCATATCTGAGATCTTGCTCAAAGTTCTCCGGGCAAAATCAGTGGGATCAATGAAAAAATTGAGATAACCACCAAGCGCTTCAATTTTTGTAAACGCGCCGAAAGGTTGGATCGCGTCCGCTAATTCTTTTGCGATAATAGGTGGTGCCTTGCGCAACTTTTTGGCGAGGGCAAAACATGGAAAGGAAAAGTCTCCCTGACCAGCATGCTGGGGAAGAGTCAAGACATCATGAATTTCGGTGGGAGAGAGATTAGTAAGCGGCGCAAGCAAGGCCGCGATTTCCCCTTTATAGGTCTTCATCCTCGTCTTCGGCATCTTCCTGGTGAGTGATATAATCTTCCGCTTTGAGTTTGGTCGATTTGGCATCGGCCCAAAGGCGTTCCAAGGAATAATAATTTCTGGTGTCTTTTTCAAACAGATGTAGGATCAGATCGCCATAGTCGAGCACGGCCCATTTCACGCCACCGTGGTATTCGGAACGCAGCGCCTTCAGCCCATCTCGGCTGAGCATTTTATACGTATAGTGTAGGAGCGCCCGCATTTGTGCTTCATTGGCGCAGGTGCAAATGAGATAGTAATCCGTGAGGGAGCTCAGACCCCGCAAATCGAGCAAAACCACTTCTTCCGCCTTCTTGCTGAAAAGTATGGTCGCTGCCTTATTTGCCAAGTCCAATGCCTCTATGTTTTTTGCTTTTGCCATCGCTTGATGACCTCCTCGTAATCTCTTCCGATAAAAACCGTGGCATCCACCATGGCTGTTGGATCGAAAAGGTGAATCAAATTATCCGTGTGAAGTACTTTTGCCAAATCACCGGCGATGTTTTTATTTGCTGTGCGGGCGACTACAATGGTCCGCGCATAATTCCAACTTGGCGCATTGCCGAACTCAATAATATCGAAGCCTTGATCCGTGAGATAATTTCTAAAAAGTTCCGCTGCGCCACCTTTTCCTGATCCGTTCAGGACTTGGATTTGGCCTGTATTCGGTACGAAAACAGGCACAGTCTCTTTCTCGCGGCATGCGTTAAGGAGCAATGCCAGAAGCGCTAGGAGTAATACAGGAGTGCGAAACAATAGACGCTTATCGAATCCAGGGATTTAAAAATGGGCCCGGATTCCCATATGTTTTGACCGCATCCTGACCATTGACAAGTTGGATGGAAAAGGTTGTGTTCTTGGTGGGCTTATATTCCAAGCCTAAACGAGGCAACACCAGTGAGGATCCACGGCTTGGATCTTGAATGCCGCGCGTGCCAAAACTACCCGGCGTACTTGAGTAGAGAGGCGAATAAAATCCCACGTCGGCAGAAAGCGTTAACGGGTCCGCCAATTTATAACTCAGGGTATTCAAATACAATCCAGCGGAAGAGGACCCAAAGGAACCGGATGCGAAGTTAACGGAATAACTCTGACGCATGGAAAAACGGTTGGGATTCATAAAAGAGAAACCAGAAACGGTATTGGAAGAACGATAGTCGGGTGAAAACAAGTCGTTGCGGTCAAAGGTCGAATTTTGCGTGAGGAGAGTATGCGGTGTCTTCGTCGCATCAAGCGGATCCAAAACATCCGCTGCAGAAACAAAATTCAGGCTCGATAGACACAGGAATAAACCAAATGCCAACCGCTGAAAACGGTTTCTTCTAGCAGGATTTTTGGAATTTTCCATCGGTACCCGGCATTCTTCTGCTTCCATTATAATATAGGCTGGCGGATTAGTGGGAAGGAACATTTTTAGCATCTACTTGAACAATTCGAGGACTGTGCAAGGCCAATTCTTTCTCTTCCATCAATGCATAGGTCATTATGATAACCATATCACCAACGTGTACAAGGCGTGCAGCAGCCCCGTTCACGCAAATTTCGCCGGACTCAGGCTTACCGGCAATGGCATAGGTGTCAAACCGTTGGCCGTTATTCAAATTTACGACATTAACTTTTTCAAATTCCCGAATATCCGCCAATTTCATCAAATTGGAATCAATGGTTATGGAACCATTGTAATTCAGGTTAGCGTCGGTAACCGTAGCGCGATGGATCTTGGATTTGAGGATATCCCTAAGCATTTACCCCAATTTACTAAAAACTGAGGGAAAGCAAGGCTGCCGGGCCACCGAATTGATTTAGCCCCAAATTCCACGAGAATCGACCCGCTTCTTGATTGTCGACATATCTGGTGCCCATAAAGGCATCACCAGCACTGGTCAGCATTGCGCCCAAAGCAACTATCGGGTAAAAAGGATTGATAGTGTGACTTTCTTTATTGGGGTGCAAAATGGTGAGAGCAATGCCACCTACGAAAAGCGATGTGAGTGTGGCGCCAAAGTACGGCCGATGTGTCCGATACTCATAAAATCCCGGTAAAACAAAAGAGACAAAAGGCGCCATGTTGTTGGCGTCCTGCTTACGATAGCTCCGATCGATATCGTCATCGGCCATGCCACCTTTTTTTTCAGAAAGCCAATGATCCTCGGTGACGCCTAACTTTTTCCAGGGTTCTGAAAAATATTCATTTGGCGAAATGCCCACTTCCAGCAATCTAAGGAATTTGGATTTGGACATGCCGCTTTCCTTAACCTTTTGGAATTCTTCCTGGCTGATCCCCATATCCTCAGCTGTGGTGTTTTCCCATTCATTTGCCAATACCAAACCGCTTGGGAGCAGAAGCAGCACGGCTAGGAGGATTACTCTTTTTACTGATGTCATAAGGAGAAGTTTCCTTTTGATTGTTCTGGATTAAGATAAGGCCATATCGAAAAAAAAACATGGCTCAGAAAAAAGTTTTCTGGTGCCGAGGGGGGGAATTGAACCCCCACAGAGTTGCCCCTATCGGATTTTGAGTCCGACGCGTCTACCAATTTCACCACCTCGGCGATGAACCTTACCCTTCCAGGGCTAGGGAAATATAATTCAAAACTTTGGAAAGTGGGAAAGTCCGTTCGATCATGGTGAGAGAGGCACTGGCTGAGAAAGGAGTTGATGCGGTTTAAGAACCTTTTGCGCGTATTCCGAGGCCGCTTCCAAGGTCGGAAATCTGCCCAAGCGTACTTGATAAAAGGTTTTGCCGTTTCGTTTGGTTTCAATGATTTCCGGTACCAAATCGAGCCTGGCCAAAACTACAGCCATCGATTTTGCATTAGCTACCTGAGAGAAGGCACCTAGTTGTAAAGTGTAAGAGGGTTCCTGCGATGGTGGAAAGGGATTTGGATTTTTTTTGCTGGGCACCGGTGTCACTGATGTGTCCTTGAATGATCTGGCTGCTCCTTTAAATGGACTGGAGCCTGTTTTCCAGCGCCCTGGTGCGAGGCCGATATTCAGCTTGCGTATGTATCTGGCTTCCGGGCTTTGGGGATAGACCGATACTAAAGTATCCATTAGTCGTTTCTCCTCTTCCCGACTTAGTCCTTGTTGTAGCTGTGCTGATAGGAGTAATAAAGCAGGCTTTTCTTCTTCAGGTGCACTTTCCATGGCAACACTGGCAGCTTCCAAAGCCCCTGGCCGATCGCCCAGGGCGGCCTTGGTTTTGGCTATACCTTCTAAGGCCAATGGCAAATAATATGCGTCAGAATTTTGGGGGCCGGAAAGGGTTTGAAAATATCCGAGCGCCGAATCCGTGTAAGGGGCTTTATCAGGATTGCTTTGTGCTAAGGACAAACATGCATTGCCCATCCAATAAAGGGCAGGATCGCGCCAGCTTCCATCTGGATAGATTCGCAGGTAGTCGCGAAATAATGGAATGGACTGTGTGTATTTTCCGGCAGCATAATAGTATTGGCCTTGGCGGAAATAACTTTCTTCGTTTTCATCACCTTGGCTAGAGACTTTAATGGTCTTGCGAAAAAAATCGCCGGAAATTTTACCTTCGGAACTCAATTTCGCCATCATGAACATGGCAAAAACATCAGTGGAATCCGCTTTCAGAGATTGTCGGCTGAGGTGCAAAGCCGAGTCCAGTAATCCCTGGCGGGCCAGGCTTTGGATTTCCTCATGTTTGGTGGAAATCGGCGGAATGGTTTGCGTTGGCGTTGCAGCTTTGACGGCTTCTTGCTGCCTTGCCGGAAGTGACGACAGCGAGCCTGAAGTGGCTTGCCAGCCAATCAGAAGGGCGGTAAAAACATTGCGCTTAAGACGTTCCAACTTGACCCTTTTCCAATCAGTCGGCAGTAATTGTACCGCGTAAAACCGTTCCGCTGCGAGAAAGGATTTCAGTCTGCACTA
>JAYUHW010000267.1:0-1770 GCA_043766615.1 Fibrobacteria bacterium
GATGCTAAGTCAAACACAGCAGCCATCGAACCCTGACCGCCACGAGTTAGGATCTCATTGTATCCTAGGCCATACGCATCCGGAATCGGCCCTCGTGCAGCAAAACCCACGTCGCGAGGAATTCCCTTAGGTATGGCCGTCACCGTATTTTGAGAGCCGCCGTAAACGATGTCGTTCGCTACCGTGCTGGCTTCGCGTTCCGCTGGCGAATTTTCAGGTTCAAATGCATGGGCATTGATCTGAGCTTTGCTTTGCTGGACAACATGTGTCAGCTCGTGGCCAAGCAAGAGGCGACCCTGATGCGAGTCAGGTTCGAATCGAGCCGCTCCAAAAACAATGTTTTGGCCCAAGGTGTAGGCATTGGCACTAACCTCAGCCGCCGAGTGTTCGGCATTTGAGCCCGTATGTACACGAACGCCGCTAAGATCGTATCCCAGACGCGGTTCAAAAAAATTACGGGTTTGAGAATCGAGTGCTTGTCCGCCGGAGTCCAATGCCTTTAGGACATGCCCGGGGCTTTGTGAAGAGGCCCCGACACCCAGTGGCAGCGGCTTCCATTCATTTCTCTGCCTACTCGTTTCCATTTCAGCCGGACCACCAAGCTCGGACACCTGCAAACCATTCGAGGATGCGTGGCAGGAGGCACAACCGCCCCCGCAGGAACAAGAAGCTTTGCGAAGGATAGGCACCGGACCTTGGCCAAAGGGTTCCGGAACGCCACTCGATTTTTCTGCAGTCCAGTCCTGCGAATGCACTGTCTCCGGCAATTTTCTTTTCGGTATATCCGATGTAAAAGTCTTCATGGCTCCGAATTTATTTGCGGTTTTTCTTGGTGGAGGGCTTTTCTTTTTCTTGGGTCTCGGGAGGCACATGCGTCGGAGCGATTCGCCCGTCCGGCGGCATGCAATCTTCTTTCTTGTCATTCTGCTCCCCCAAAATAATTTCCACTCTTTTGGTGGCACCGACTTTAGGAAGCACGGGCAAATCGCGGGATGGAAGAATCCGCCTTTCTTTGGCGGCACGCACAAATAATGGGCTGGTCGGTTTTTCCGGCGGTTTATCAACCAGCAAGGAAAAATATCCGTCCTTATCCGTACAGGCATGTCCAAAACCCTGTTGCCACATATTCGCCCGATCATATAAACCTACCGTCACCCCATGCACTGGCCGGCCATCCGTTGAGCGGACGAATCCGTCCAAAGCCCAACCCTTGCTGGGCTGGGGGCGCGGCGTTGACGCGTTGTGGTATTCTGTAACGATAGCTGCCTGGTACATCTGATTGGCTTTCATTCGCGCCTCTATATCCAAAGTGCGAGGATGGCCCTTACCATATTTCCCTAGTAAACGCGCGTGTTCGCGGGCATACACATTCCCTTTGGCGCCTTCCACCTTCAGCGATTCCCCTAGGTGCGCGGCGCGCAATTCATCCAGGCTCTCCATGCTCCGATCCAGTTCCGAAGCAGCCTGTTCGACGGTGATCTTCTGTCTAGCTTCCATTTTCATTTCCTCATGTCTCGCAAGTTATTTATTCGGTACGCCAAAATTTTTGAACAACTGCATGATAGTGTCGCAAGCATGCGGGCCATCCACCTTGGTTATATCGCCATTGATGGTTCCGATTTCAAGCAGAACCAGGTTATGCCGTTTTAGGTAGGCGGCGCCCAGTACAAGTAGGCAATGGATGGATTCGTTGTCTGTAGTGATGACTTGCATGCCGAATGTTGCTGCGGAAAAAAATACTTTCATCAGAGATTCTCGAAACCGGTTGTC
>JAYUHW010000268.1:0-4821 GCA_043766615.1 Fibrobacteria bacterium
TCCGGGAACAAATCGCGCGTGGCTGCGGAAAAGCCTTTGTGTAAATGCATATGCAGAACCGAGTCCGGACTCTGGGTGTATTCGGCGTCCAGCCTTACATCCGATAAATTGGCCGTGCCCGGAAACGCCAACCATTGGATTTTTGTGGAGTCATTGATTCGGAGGAAGGCTCGAGCGCCTGTGGCCTTACCCTTGAAATGGAAACAGCTGTCTAAGCCACAGGATTGATCAATAGCCGAATCGGAGGCATACGCTAAATCAGCCAGCTCTGCAAATTGCAAGGCTTTGCTGAAATCGATCGTGTCATCGGGGGAGCAAAAATTCTTTTTTGTAGACGCGCACGCTGCAAGTAGTAAAGCCGCCGAGAAAGAGAAGCAAAGTATTCGCATCGTATAACTCCCGAAAAAAATGTTTTCCGGGAAAAGTAACTGTTTTAAGCGGGAAATAAAATCACTATTTCTGTTCGTGATCCTTAAATTTATCAGGAGTGACGATTTGCCTGCCATCCAGTCGATATTCAGCCGAAGGCGATTCGCTTTTCTGCATCCCGATTGCATTGTGTTGCAAACCGGTAGTGCTTGATCTCTTCTGGGCAAACAACCATGGTACTAATTCCGGTTCCTTTAGAGCAGGCACCCAGGATTCATGTCCTACGCCCGGATACTCCGTATACTTGGGGTTGCCCCCCGCTTTTTTAAGGGCCGCTATCATTAGCCGCGAGCCCGCCACAGGAACCACCGGATCTGCACCCCCATGAAAATCCCAGATCGGTAAGGATTTAAGCAATCCAGCCTGGGAAGTATCGGCGGCTCCACAAATGGGAACTGCGGCGGCGAATCGGTTGGGATGGCGCATCAGCAGATCCCACGTTCCAAAGCCTCCCATGGATAGACCCGTTAGGTACATCCGATCCGGATCCAGTTTGAACTCCCGTCCCAAGGAATCCAGCAATTCCATCACTGTTTTCAATTCTTTGGACTCAGGAGTTTTGCTCAAATCATAACCGGGTGATTGAAAATTGGTGTACACCCATGAACCGCTTCCAGCCGGGCATTGCGGCGCAACGACAAAACTCGGGTACTTTGCCTGGTTGCTGTCAATAGCCCATACCATGGCCAATTGATTTGCCTTCAATTGAATGGAATCGTCCGTCCCCCTCTCACCATAGCCATGTAAGGCTAAAACCAAAGGTCGCGCCTGAACGGGAACCGTACTTGCGGGAACAAATAGCCGATAAGGCAATACCAGGCCACTGGAGCCGGTAAACGTCCGGATGAGAAATTTATTGGTTTGAGCCATGCAAAGCCCGGAAAGCACTACCGACCAATACATCATGTATTTGAACATGTTTCATTAACTCCATTATTTGGAAACCGGAACCGGGAATTGAAATGTCGAACTTCCGTGAATGGTGCGCAGACTCCGTCTTCCAACAGCATCCACTGGATCCAGTTTGGGATTGAATTCCCAATCCGCCACTGGGCCCATCCCTGCGTTCTTGATAACCCTTGGGTCCATCCATTCCTGCGAGGAGGCGCGAATACCTGTTCCAACTACAGTTACCTGGACAAAGTCGATGCCACAGAATAGGGATGTTCCCAGCCTTGGGCATAGCGGCTGTAAATTGGTGCCATCTAGGTTGGACCGCCCAACACCACCGTCTAGTTCGGTATAATAAATTTTTCCTCCTTCGCGATCTAAGGAAATTCCAATCGGAGTTGAGAGATGGCTCAGTAGGATTTCAATATCCGTGCGATTTCCAGACGATTGACCGGCCGGAATCTCAATAGAAGCACGCTGTACTGTGCCGGCTTGCCGATCCGTCCAATATATTTTCCCACGGGGTAAGTCCAAAGCCAAATCAATGGGCATGGGCAACCCTTTTATCAATGTATCCAAGTCACGACGGTTAGAAGCCGTTTGACCCGGCGGCAATTCAAAATGCGCACGCATGATGGTGCCGGCATTTTTATCGCTCCAATAGAAAAAACCTTTGGCGATATCCAGTTCCATGCCAACGGGATTTTGCAATCCAGCAACCAGAATTTCATTAGCTGTACCATCCATGTTACTTCTCTGAATCTTGAACCCATCACGGTCACACCAATAGATTTTATGGTTGACCCGATCCAATTTGATCTGTTTTGGTGTATGCGTCTCTCCGGGTTTGACCACATACTCGAGTTGGGAACCGTCGAGGTTCGCGCGCTGAATACTGCCTGTGGCCCCCACCCCCATATTGCTCCAATAAACTTTTCCGGCACCGGTATCCACGGCAATTCCATCACACCCAATCAAACCTTGGGCGTTTCCGCTCGCCAGGATTTTCCTGTTCGATCCATCCGAATTTGAAGCGTAGACCGCGCCCATATTATCGAGCCAAAAAACCATTGGTTTAGTGGTGGCTTGGCCGATACCTAGACCTACAAATAGCCCAGAAGCTAAAGCACATATGGTTTTAAGTTTGAATTGCATTGGCACCGTTTCCCTAAGGTAGGCAAAACGGAAAGAATTCGTGGTAGATAAATAACTTTTAGCCTATTTTATAACTAGAAAACCGACTATTGGCCACTTTAATATTTGAGTTTGCGATTGAACCGAAGAATTGAAATGAATACAAATGCGCTGGGTTCGAAATTGCCCAGATTTACCTTGTCCATAGCCGTAATGGCATCGTTATCGATTGGACCAGTCAATGCGCTACCCAGCTATCCGGGTTGTTCTGATTTGCAAGCCAAAGATTTTCAGATGACGGAGCTTTTCAATAAAACCGCCGCTAATGGAGTCAACGCCTTCGATGCGAATTTACAAGAACCCATACAAATGGATTTCCACGCCGTCCGTAAGGCTGGAGCGATTGACCATATCGATATTTTCTTTGTGGAAAGACTAGGCAAGGTAAAACATTTTGATGGCGCGACTCGACAGATCTCGGTAGCTGCAACCCTAAACGTATTAGGTAAAATTGACAACGGCCTGATGGGTCTGGCGTTGCATCCGGATTTTGATACCAATCATTGGATGTTTCTTTGGTATTGTCCGAATAAACTGCTTGGTCAAAACCGTATTTTGCGACTGTCACGGTTTACCGTGGACGGCGACAACCATCTGAACATGGCATCAGAGAAAACCATCATTGAAATACTTGGTTCAAAATCAGACGCCTACCACTCCGGAGGACCCATGACCTTCGATGCCTACGGTGACCTGTGGGTTACTGTAGGCAGCAATAGTTGGGAACTGGACCCTGCCAGTTGCAATGTATTGTCCACCACAGACAGCACACAAAGCGCGGAATGGGGGCCATCCAATACTGCCAGCCTGCGAGGCGGAATATTCCGAATCCATCCGGACTCATCGAATAAAGGATATAGTGTTCCGGAAGGTAATTTTGGCGACTATTGGGCTAAACAATGGGAAGCGCAGGGCAAAACGGCTCTAGCCGCTGAATACCGTGACACATTAAAAGTATTACCGGAAGTGTACTCCAAAGGAGATCGCAGTAACTTTTCCATTTCCGTGCACCCTACCAAACGTTGGCTAACCTGGTCCGTGGTTAATTTTGCTATCACTTTTGATGAGTTCAATTTGGTGACCCATCCAGTTTTTTCCGGCTACCCTTATTTCCACGCGAACAATGTGCCTACCTGCGTTGACATGCCAAAATCGGCCGCCACGCCCAAAAACAATAACCCCTTGCATAGCGGTGTAGTGGACCTTCCACCCGCTACACCTGGCACACTCAATAACCTTGTCAATGTATCCATAACCGGGCCTATTTATGTATTTGATCCAAGCCTGGATTCCAAAACCAAATTTCCACCCCATCTACATCAAACTTGGTTTCAAATGGGATTCACGAGTGGTATGCAGTATTTATCGACCTTGGACACGGTAAATGTCTCAGTCCTGAAAACCGAGCGCGTTGACCAAACTTTATTTTCGGCTTGGAAACTACGCGGCCCCTTGCAAGCCAAATATGGCCCGGATGGCTCCCTCTACGTACTCAACTACGACGGTTTCTATAGTACCATTAATCCTGGTATTTTTAGGATGGACTATGTCGGTGATTGCCACGTCCCCATTTCGAAAGTTCGACAACAGAAAACCCTAAATCGAAAACCCGATTTCAGTTTGAGCGGGGACTTACTATCCATTCACGGGCATGGAAAACATACTGTGAGTCTTTTCAGCTTGTCCGGAACACGCTTGGGCTACCGGGAAGGTCAGGCTGCCAAGGAATATTCCCTAAGCGACCTCGTCGGCCGAGTCCATTTGGAACCGGGTGTTTATATGTTAGAGGTGCAGACATTAAATGGTCGATTTATCCAAAGAATTTCCAGTCTTTGAACGTAGAACTGTTTACCAACATGAACGCCATTCCTACCTTTGGCCAATTCAACAATAGCTGAATGGCATCGGAAAAAATCATGACTAAAATTACGGGCTGCAAACCCGATGAATACCATTCTGGTGACTCCATGACCTATGACGCCAACGGTGACCTGTAGGTTAAGTGGAACTGCGCAATTTTAGAACAGGAACAGGAAGCATGAAATACTCATTAATCAACTTAGGCAACACTTTGCAATTGGAAAAATGTGTTTATGGCCTTCAGCTTAAATATTTGCTGATCGCCGGATCCCTAGCCTTACTGCCTGCAGCTAATGTACTCGCCCAGGAAAACTATTCACAGTGGGCCTTCAATCGCGACATCACGTTGAATACTTCGGCAACCGGCGCCAACATCACAACGGACCAAATAGGTTTCCCGGTACTGGTCTCCCTCAGCTCCGCTCAGGCAGACGTCTTTTCGGGTGC
>JAYUHW010000269.1:0-7350 GCA_043766615.1 Fibrobacteria bacterium
TTGCGCAGCCACTTGCGCCAAGGCTACAAGACTAGAATCGCCGGGCATAGCTTAGGGGGCGCAATTGCTGCAATCACAGGGTTGTACTTGCGCCAGGAAGGCTTTACGGTGGAAGTGTACACATTTGGACAGCCGAAGGTTACCAATATCGCCGGTGCCGCTAGGGCTGATTCTTTAAACCTCATCCGTTTTCTCAATGGCCGAGACTTAGTAACACTCGTTCCGCCGCTAAGCTACCAACCTGGAAACTTGGGATCATATGCACATTTCGGCAAGGAAGTAGCCCTAATGGACGATAAAAATTATGAGTGTCTACAGGAGCATTTTCAAAAACGCTATGACCCGGATTCCTGGTGGAATCAGGTCCAGGAGCAGGCGCTGAAGGATCATGGTATCGCCAATTATCTAGAAAAACTAAAAGCCTTGGTGCCTGCGGCTCAAGCAAGGTCCGAGCTACCCTAAAAAAGGGTATGGCCAGATTTGAAATCAAAGAACTTGGCTGCCGGCCCATTGACCTTCAAGGCCACAGCTTGTCCCACTTGCCATTTTTCCCCGGCCACGACTCTGGCCGCCCAATCTATTTTTCCGGTTTGAAAGTATAAACAGATGTTACCCCCCAACCTTTCCACCACGCCTATTGTGCCTTTTAGAGAAGGCGCAAACGGGTGACCATTGGCCTGATCGGAACCGATATCTTCGGGTCTTAATCCCATCAGGACCTCCTGTCCAGTAAGGGATTTTAGGGCGTTAGCTTGCTTTTCGCTCAGTGTGAGGCTGAACAATTCATGTATGAACGTCGGCAAGCCTGCCACATGGCCGAGTTTCCCCGAGAAAAGGTTCATCCCTGGCGTTCCTATAAAGGACGCTACAAATGCATTGCTGGGGCTTTGGTAGAGTGCTTCCGGATCGGCAACCTGCTGCATTCGGCCATCCTTAAGGACCACCACTCGGTCGCCCATGGTCATGGCTTCCACCTGGTCATGGGTGACAAATATCATAGTCGCTTTAAGCTGTTGATGCAGTCGGGAAATCTCCACGCGCATTTGAGCCCGCATTTTGGCATCCAAATTGGATAAGGGTTCGTCAAAAAGGAACACTTTGGGTTGGCGCAAAATCGCCCGTCCCAAAGCCGCCCTTTGCCGCTGTCCTCCACTCATTTCTCCAGGATACCGTTGCAGCAACTCAGCAATGCCCAAAGTAGTGGCTACTGCTTCTACTCGCGCACGGATTTCAGCGCGTGGAGTTTTCCGCAATTTAAGTCCAAAACCCATGTTGTCTGCGATATTGAGATGTGGAAAGAGCGCGTAATTTTGAAACATGACCGCCATGTCCCTTTGCTTGGGCGGCAATCCCACCAGTTCTTTTCCGTCCAAGGTAATGGAGCCGGCGCTTTCCTCCTCCAGGCCTGCGATGAGTCTTAGCAAAGTGGATTTTCCGCAACCGGAAGGCCCTACAATGGTGACAAATTCGCCTTCGGCTATATCCAGGTTAAAATCTTCTAGAGCTGTTACTCCGCCAGGAAAGATTTTGCCTAAGCCTGTAAGTTTCAATCGCGCCATATCCACCTTATCCGCATTTTTCAGTTCACCGCTTTCGTTCTCAGTCGCATTATTGCAAAGTAAGTTCTGAAAGTGAGGATTTGAAATGCTTTTGCACCAGCAAATACAGCATGGCCGTGGGCAACACGGTCAATGCCGAGCCCGCCATTAAAAGGCCATAGGGAATGTTCCGGCTGCTGCCATATAAACTGCTCAAAGCCACGCCCGCGGTCATATGCAAACTGGAACTCAGCATCACCAGTGGGATGAGATGTTCATGCCAAGCCAGAATAAAATGAATAAGACCATAAGCTACCAAGGCTGGTTTTACCAAAGGTAGGCTGACTACAAATACACCATATTCCGTGGCGCCTTCACTTCGCGCCAGATCCAGTAATTCATCCGGCAGTCGCTTGAACACCTGGGTGAAATACAGTATTCCAATTCCCGATACAGCTCCGGGCAATATCACCGACCATGGGCCATCTAAAAGCCCTAGAACATTCATCCATGTGAAAATCGGCAGCACCATTACTTGCCTTGGTATCAGAACAACCAATACCGCCAAAGCAAACAAAGTTCGCTTGCCGGTAAAGCTGTACTTGGCAAAGACAAATCCCGCGGACGCAGAAAGCATCAAGGCCATGGCAGTCTGTCCGGTAGCGATGATCAAGGAGTTGAAAAACTGGCGCGGATAGGGGATCCACTCTCCGGAAAACAATGCCTGGTAATGCCTAAAATGGATTTCTTCCGGCAACAGAGGAAATGGTCTGAAAATTTCCGGGTTGGCTTTGAAGGTCGCACACACCATCCAAAGAAATGGAAATGCAAAGAGGGCGCAGAGCAACAGTAAAAACCCAGTGGCAAGCAGGGCAGAGGTTCGGCGGCGCCGTGATGCGGAAGGAGTACTCATATCGAACCACTTGTACTTGAGAAATGAGGTTCCGCAGCTTTATTAATACTGTTTATACTAGACCTGCGGTTTTTGCGGCTTAGCAACATAAACCAAACCATCAACATTAGCACCGGGACCATGGTAAAACCCATGGCAGCGGCACTGCCGAATTTACCCAAAGTGAAAGCGGTTAAATAGGTATAGGCGACCAGCAACAATCCCGCATCCATGGTTCCACCGGAACCGCCTAAAAGGATGTACCCACCTTCAAACAGAACAAACGCATCCAAAAACAAAAAGATAGCTGCAAAAGCCAATATATGAGACAACAAGGGCGCGGTCACAAATCTGAAAGTCTGCCAAGAACCGGCTCCTTCCACGCGTGCCAAATCGTAATAGGATTTGGGAATGCCCTCCATACCTGAGAGTAGAATCAAGGTGATAAATCCGGTCCAACGCCATAGCGTCAATAGCATGAGCGAGAATTTAATGACATGTGGGTTGCGAATCCAATCGACCATAGGAAGCCCCAAGGGTGCCGCTATGAGACCGTTCAGCATCCCATGGGGACCGTTGAAAATGAGAATATACAGAAAGGCCAGGACTGCAGGAGGAGTAAGTCCCGGCAGCATAAGGCAGAAGAGGATCGCACTTCGTGAGCGGGTAAATGCCTTGCGAAGAAGATGAGCCAGCGCCAGTGAAAAGGATGTAACTACGAGAATGGACATAAGCGCATAGAGGCAAGTATTTCCAAGCGCATGAAAAAAACGGTTGTCTTTGAGTAAATCAATATAGTGCAGGAACCCAACATAATACGGGTCTCCAAACAAAGTATCACTTTGGAGGCTGAGATGAAATCCCATGCCAATCGGTATCAACCAAAAGGCCACAAGGGCAAGGAAGAATGGGGTCAGTAGAAAAATCGGCAACGGCCGCATACTTCGACTTTTCCCCACTGGGCTGGAAACGATCAGGGCTTGGTCCCGCTGGAAAGTAATTCCGCTTTGAGATCATGATAGAGCTGTTCCGGCGCAATACCCGTCATCATCAAACTATTCCAATATTTTTCTCTAAATAAATTCACAAATGGCGCTCGGTAAGGGGATTGTACCACATAGGGAACGCGTGGAGCCAATTCCATCAGCAAGCTCGCCAGGCTTTGTCCACCAAAATAGGGTTCCGGTTTGTTGAAACGGGGGTCGGTCCAGGCTCCACGATAGGGGGTAAAACAATTGCCTTCCACATAGCGTTCCACATTGGCGTCGATATCGGACATGACCCATTCGATAAACTTCCAAGCTCTATCCACTTGGGTGCTTTTTTTGAAAATGACCAGTCCCTGTCCGGAAAAGCTGGAAGTGGGGTTCTGTCCATGGGATAACGAATCCGTCCAAACGGGCATGGCCATAGCTCGCCATTTGCCCTTATGCAGAGGATCCAAGCCCTGAATCATGTCCAGTCCATACCAATCCGCACCCAGCACCGCCAAGACGCCGTTGTTGGCAACATAAGAATTGAAAAACTCTGGTTCGAATATTGATCCACGGTCCGGAGTCATGCCAACGCTGTCTTTGGTCCAGCTCAGCAGTTTTCTCAAGGTCTCGACGGCTATGGCAGAATCGGGGAGTGGGTTGCCGGCGGTATCAAAAAGTTCATAGCCTCGTTGTCGCATCATAATTTCAAAATAGGACCAATCCATGGCCATCATTTTGCGGGTGGGCGTACGCACTTTTTTGGAAACGGCTTCCAGTTTGGGCCAGGTGTCAATGCTCTTGGGAGTAATGCCCATGTCCTTGAAAATATCGGCGCGATAATACAAAACCACGTTGCTCACGCTCTGGGGTAGGCCGTAAATTTTATTCTTCCAAGTGAACAATCCCATGCGTTGTGGCAAAATGCCTTCATCTAGTTTGGCCTTTTTTACTCGGTCCGTCATGTCGACAAATGGGATTTGGCCACGTAGATACAAGCTGAAATAGATCTCATCCAATTGCACAATGTCAGGTGGATTGATTCCGGTTTTGATGGCAATAGCAAGTTTGTCCGGCATTTCTGTAAAGCCATAGGAATGCACGTTGGCCTCAAAGGTTTTATCAACCTTGGTTTGATAGGTTTTGATCATGTTTAGGTAATACTTCTCGTCGCTCTGGGAATTTACCCAGAATTCAACAGGCTTCGCCAATGCGGAGCAGGCCAGAAAACAGCCGAGGGTAAAAGGCTTTACAAAACGCATATCCAAAGTCTCCTTTAGTTTCTTTCGTACATACATAAAATTACCAATATGCAAATACATGTGGGAGCGAGTATTTTTTGCCAATTAGAGCCGACAGGACACTTCCCCCGTGGGTAGAACTCCCAGCCAAACGCCCATCCCCATTTTCGCGTGTACGGATCCTAGAACAGGAACCACGCCAGTCTCCGGCTGTAGGATTATTTTTATCTGATACTCGAGAGGATCCCGTAAGTAGGCATCAATCAGTTCGCGTACTTGCGCGAGCAAGGGTATCTCTTTCTCGTCCGATTCGGCACTGCTAGATTGTGCGGCATCCCCCTCGCCGCTGGTCAAGACATTTGGACCCGCCGGCAAAAACCGATTGAAAAGGGAACGAGGCATTGGACCTATTTCAACTGTGAACCGAGACTGACAATCCTGCATCATGTCACCCAAACGAGTGGATTTGCCCAAGCCAACTTGGGCCTGCCCCAAGCAAGTTTTAACCGGAATTTCAACCCAGGAAGATTCGAATTCGCGAATTTTGACCAGGGGAAAGCCAAAATAACCGCGCAGCAATTGTTGTAAGCCTTTGGCGGAACGCACCCGATTTCCCAGGAATCTGGCATACGGAATGCGCTTTAGGTGGAAATCTGAGACGGGTGATGAGCCTTGGATTTTGCTTTGGCGACGCGGCCATTGCCCAGTCAATGCCAAGAGCCGAAGCGTGTAATCATCCGGGCGATCGGGAATAAACTGGGAATAATGCCGGTATTTTTTCCAGGAACGATAGAACAAGGAGTAAAGCCGATGGGTAAAAATATCCAGGAACTTTTTTAGCTCAAAGTACTCAATTTTTTTTAGTGTGATAGGGTCTACAAAATAGGATGGTAACGGAGAAGATACTCCGTATAGACCCATAAAGGTCAATATCATGCGCAAGGGCCCTTCGCCCAATTTGGGAAGGTCCAGCAATGGAGGGATATCCTTGGCAGTAGCTACGGGGCCGTCATTGTCTTTGCCCGCTTCCAATTTCTCGGCTTGACGTTTAAAGGACTGCGGGGGCAGTACAGCGAAAATTTCTGAAGCTGGAAAACCCAGAGTATTCAGCGTTTCAAAACGAATAGGTTCTGAAAGCATATCGTCACCGGTTCCTACCCGTCCAGCACCGGAAAATAGCCGCTCCAGTAAGTAGGCGGCTTGAAAAAAATTGAGTTCGTTTCCCTCTTCCAGGAAAACTTTATTCAAATCAAGTGGCATCGGCCTTCCCGTGGGGGCAATGTGAAGCCCTTTCCAGAAGGTTGCAGGAGCACCTTGAGGGATATGAGGTGGTTTATGGAGCTATAGAGCGTGAAAAACTCAAGTAGCACTCGGGCAAAGATATGCAGCTCCCCCGTTTCGGCAAAGGCTCCATCCCTGATTTCCACAGTAATTTCCGCTCCTGAGACCAATTGTGAATCGAGCAGAAAATTCTTTTTCCCTGTCGAAGCACCTACCACACCTTCGATGAATTTCCTGTTGACGGCGCTATGGGTCCAATCATAAAGCGAAAGGATCTCTTTGAGGTTTCCTTTTTGGCACAAGGAGCGGTAATTCATATTCATGTGCGACAACACGTACCACAAATAATGGTCAGACTTGGGAGGATAGACAGGAACGGAGGGACGGGTAAAATTGTAGAATTCACAAAATCCCGGGATATCCGGGCCCGGATTCACAATTCCCTTTTCCACAATGGCCTCCCGTGGAATGGACCCATTTGTTGCAAGGATAGTAACGGAAAGGAATTCCTCAGCTAATTCTCCCACGGGCTTTTGCGTCCCTACGGAGAGGTAGGTTTGAAATTGATTCTTGCCTTGACTCTCTTGACGCGTCTGCCAGTAGGAATCCAGAGCCTCGCTTCCTTTAGCCAGGATTTGATGGCGAAATTCATTGAACTTCTGAAAGGGACGCTGTTGACCGGTATTTTTGTCCACTCCAATCACCGATTGAACTTCATAGATTTCCATCTGATGTTTATTGTCAGCATAGCATCGATATTCAAAATGCTTTTGATTGACGTTTATGGGTTCGCTTTGGGTTTGGAAGATGTTGACTATGGGCGTAGCATGGATTTTGAAATTCTCGATTTTAAACCGCTTGCCTTCAGGAATGGGCTCAAGGAAGTAAAACGTCAATGTGAATTGGCGCGATTTTGCCATGAGGTTGATTTTGTCGAGATTTTTAACTTTGATAAAGCGGAACTTTTCTTCAAAGGCAAAGAACTCCTGTAGAAAGCGGCTGCCTTCAAAGGAATTGTCCAGTTGCGGCAAGAGGCTTTCGTTTTCCCCAAAACCGCCCGGCTCTATCAATTCCTGGCCACCCAATATTTCCGTGTACCCATCGCCTTCCAAAATAATTTTGGAAATCCGTTCGGTGAAAAAGTAATGCAGAAAATAGGCAAGCGTCCGTTCGCCATGGAGGAAGATTGGAAGTTCCGGAATCTTGAGCTGGGCCAAGTCCGCGCCTTTGTCTATTTGAAAACCCAAACTAATGCCTTCTCCATAGATGGGATGATGCTGAGTCTCGGCTGAATTCAAAACTAAGGGATAGATGGTAACATCCTGGGTACTCTGGAATCGGCAAATCGTGAGGTCCGGTCCAACAGGATTGGAAAGGAAAATGGTTCCGCGCTGGATGACGTGGGGTTTGGACAACATGTTTTC
>JAYUHW010000270.1:0-4165 GCA_043766615.1 Fibrobacteria bacterium
GTTACGGATTATCCCGGCGATTATATGTATTACTTGCAAAAACTCGCCAGTGACAATCAAGGTGCGCCGGAGCCTAAAGCCACTGGCAAACTTTCCAAGTCCCCGACGCCGAAGCCTTTGGATAAACCCAAAACGGCTCCGGTAAAGGATGCGCCTCAGCCTATTCTAGTTCAAGCAACCGCAGCTCCAACTCCAACTCCAACTCCAACACCCACTTCAAATAGTTCCGCATCAGCGACTGTCCCCTTGGATTGGGAGGCCAAAAAAGAGGCGGAAAAAATCAAACGTAAGGCTGAAAAACGCTGGACCGAAATTGAAATGAGAATTACGGACTTGGACATCAAAGTGGCAGGATTGGATGTGGAGCTTTGCCGACCGGATACTTACGCCGATGCAGAGCATTCGATCCGATTGGCTCGTGATAAACGCGAAGCGGAAGCGGAGCTCGCGTTGCTTTACCAAGAATTAGAAGAATTGGAATCCCAAGGTCATGGCAAGTAACCTGGTCGGTACGTTGGTGGAAGTTCAGCGCCGAACGGCGCTGGTTTCCGGCGACGACGGCCTGGACTACAGTTGTCAGTACAGCCCCATTATCGACTTAGCTGAATTCTCCAACTTTGCCGTGGGAGACAGGGTTCACTTTATCGCCGCTGGAACACAGCAAGAAGCCATGATTACGGGCATCCTTCCCCGCACCAGTAAAATCTCCCGCCCCGGCCCCATGGACCGGGCATCGGAGGAATTGATCCTGGCCGCCAACGTCGATGCGCTGGTGGTGGTAGCCTCTACCCGCCGACCGGAATTCAATCCTAGATTGGTAGACCGCTATTTAGCCCTTGCAGAGATCTATTCTATCCAAGCCATCCTCTGCATGAACAAGGCCGACCTCGATCCCGTTATGCCCCGAGAGCTCGAGTATTTGCAACGAGTCGGGTATCCGGTGGTTTCCATCTCCGCAAAAACAGGCCAAGGTCTTGACGCCTTGTGTCTGGCCATGGCTGGCAAACAGGTGGTTCTCAGCGGCCCCTCTGGCGTTGGCAAATCCTCACTCATTCGTGCGTTGGTACCTGGAGCCTTACCCAGGGTCGCCGAGGTGCGCAAGGGAGAAGGCAAAGGCAGGCATACCACCACGTCCTCGCACCTCTATACTGTGGCAGGAAACATCCGGATCATCGACACTCCCGGCATCCGTGAACTGGGTATTGTAGGCGTCACCCGACGGGATTTGGCTGAACATTGGCGGGACTTCCGTCCCTATATAAATCAGTGTCGTTTTCGAGACTGTATCCATAAAGGCGAGCCAGGCTGTGCCGTTATCAAAGCCGTTGCGGATGGGGTGTTGCCGGATTTCCGATATCAAAGTTATTTGCGCATTCAAGAATCGTTGGAAGGGTGATATTTTGGAAGGTGTCCTTTTTTTCGCGAAGCTCTCTGCGGTCATTACTGTCCTATATGCCGGACTCAATCTCCATCAATTGACAAGTTCGTTCGCATCTTTGTTGGCCAAAGCGGAAGAATTCCGCCTGGCAGTCACCGCAGACGGCGGCGTTCCACGCCTGTCTCGCTTGAATATTCTCTTTTATGTTTTTTTGCCATTCTCATACCTAGTCCTGCTACGATTCTCGAACATACAGCCTGGAATATTGGCCGTTTTGCTTGCCAAATTTCTAGTCACTGCCGTTCTCGATCTGTGGGTGGAAAAAAGCATTCTCACGGGGCGCAATTTCTCCATAACCCAACACTATCTCAGCAGGTTGGATAACCTTTTGAACATCCTCGCCGCGAGTGTAGTCATCCGGTTTCTTTTGGTCGGTCCTGCCATTCCAGTACCATAGGACTTGGTCTTTTGAGTTAAAGCGCAACTACGAATTTTAAATAGCGAATGGTTTCAGGTCACAAACTCGTCTGAGAAAGTAGGCTTGGCGCTCAAATCCCCGCCCTGAAGGCGATACCGGCGGGCGCTTTCTGCAAACAAACGTGCAAAAGCAAATTTTTCGTATTTCTTAAGCATGGATAGTCCAACTTCAAAAATCCGTTCAAAGTAACGGTTCCCCAGTTTCAGCTCTCGCAGCGAGGTCATGATGATATCCATCGCATCCGCTGCGCCCACGATTTGGCCTTCCGTATCTTCCTTGGCACTTAAAGCGGCATTGACGCAAAGTTTTTTTAGCCGGTCCGGGAGCTCTTTGAATATTTCATTTTCGATGAGTTCGGGAACGATTTCCTTGAGCAGTTGGCCCAGTTTTCCGCCCTTGAAGCGGTGCTTGATGGGGTGGGGAATATCGGATAGAATGGTTTCTTCAAAATCATGGAATAGGGCTTTGCGCAGCAGCACTTCGCGGCTGATGTTCAGTCCATCCTCGTAATCGGCGATCATCAGGGCCATGATGGCGACATTGTAGGAGTGAGATGCCACGCTTTCGATTTCGATCATGGGCAGCGTCCCAAACCGCTTAATCGAGCTCATAGTCTTGAGTCTTTCAAAGAAACCAAAAAGGTTGTCGGTGATGAATTCAGGTTCTTGAAAATCCATGCTGATTCCCTCCAGAAGAAGTTCTCAAGGTAGCAAGAATAACAAGGCAAACAGTGTGTGCGGGCGCACCTAACCAGGTACCGGACTGGCTCGGGACTATTTTAGGATTTTATTAATCTCTTCGGATTTCTGTTCCACAACGTAAAGAATTTCTTTGATACGGAAATTGCGCCACATCGAAGCGTAGCGCATGGCCCACTCTTCTTGAATCTTGGCGCGGTCATAGTCCCCGTGTTCACCACGATACCAGATTTCATTATTGATTTCCTTGATCTGGTCGGCCATTTCAGAAGGAAGGTGGATAGTGCCCCGATGTTGGATGAGCTGCTGCGTGGCCACGATGTTCGCGTCAGGGCTCGGATTGCCCTGTACAATGGCATTAATCTCGTCCCGGTGCCGGGAAACGAATTCTAGGAGATGGGTGCAAATGTTTTCCAACTGCCCAGTTTTGTACAATTCCTGAATGATCTGTTTTTCTTCTTCCATAGTCCGTCCAACAGGGGGTTCCATCGAATTATTTGTACCGGTGCTCATGGGTGTAAATTTACTTTTATTATTAGGCAACGCTTCTCAAACTTTCTGCGAAACCGAGTAGAGATACAAATTCCTTTATATTGCCCCTGTTGTCAAGCGAGTCCCATTCCGCATTGGGATCCGCGTTGGGTTTGAGTAAAACGGCTTGGGCGCCAGCTTGCAGTCCAGCCTGAACATCCCGGCATGCGTCTCCGACCATAAAACTCTTTTCCGTATCGAGATGGTATTTTGTTTCGAGGTAACGCAACATTCCCGGTTTCGGTTTTCTGCAGGAGCAATTTAGCGTGTATTCGGGTACGCTACCTTGGGGATGGTGGGGACAAAAAACGAATTCTTCCATGTGTACACCCCTGGATTTAAGGGCTTGATCGATGCGACGGTGCAACTCAACTACCGCTTGGATGGGGAAGAGTCCACGGGCCACACCGCTTTGATTGGTGACCACAAAAAGCTGAAATTCCAATTCTTGAAAAATTTGCAATGCTGTCTCCACCCCGGGCAAAAGCTCAAAATGGTCAAAATCGCTCAAGTACTCCACATTTTTGTTCAGGGTACCGTCTCGATCAAGAAATATTGCCCTGCGTCCGTTCCGAATATTGGAGGTCAAGTGCCTTCCCTTCGTCCCAACAAAACATAGCTCAAAACCGAAATCCATGCGTATCGTTTTCCGAATGGCTTTTGATTTTTGTCGGGTTGCGGGATAGGGACATGGCTAAAGCGTTGCTGCTTATCTCCCGGTCCACTCTTCATTTCGCGGGTTCCCTGCCCAAGACGAGACTTGAACTCGTACTGCCTTACGACAAAAGGATTTTAAGTCCTCAGCGTCTACCAATTTCGCCACTCGGGCCAGGGATCGCGAATGAATTAACACACGCGGGATGTATTCCGTTTTTAGTCGATGACTTCAAACCAGACCAAAAGGTAGTAAAGGTGGTAAAGGTAGCTTACCCGCTTTACCTCTGCAATTTTTCTGGGTGGACACGATTAATTTTCCGGACGCTCTCAATTTAACTGGACTCTTTGGCTTTCCTGCTTCAGGTTTGGAAGAGCTGTAGCAACGCTTTAGCCGTATTGTCCCAAGTAAAATCCGCAGCCTGA
>JAYUHW010000271.1:0-1565 GCA_043766615.1 Fibrobacteria bacterium
GCTTCGACAGCGTATTGTTCGGTACTAAAGCGGAGGTCCCGTTTCTCGGCAATCGAAGCGTTCGGCTGCCATAGTAAAAGGGCAAATAAAACTATTGCCCGGACTGAAAGCGAAAGTGTCATTCGGGTTTGGCCTCGGGTGGATCAAATTTATAACCAACGCCACGTATGCTTTTAATAACAGTTGGATTTTCCGTGTCCGTCTCGATTTTTTGTCGAAGCTTTACGATTTGATTGTCTACAGTGCGGGTGGTAGGCATATTTTCCGGTGAGTATCCCCAAATAGCCTGCAATAAATCTTCGCGCGATACCACCTCGCCTTTTCGAGTCGACAAATATTTGAGGATTTGAAATTCCTTGGCAGAAAGCTCCATCGGTATTTTGGATTTGAATGCTTCATACCTTTTAAAATCAATCCGGATGTCATCAAATTCAAGCACTTCATGAGGTCCGATGCCGGGAGCCTTGTCGTGTTCCACTCGACGCAACATGCTTTTTATCCGGGCCATCAGTTCAAAAACACTAAAGGGTTTTGTGACATAGTCGTCGGCGCCCATTTCCAGGCCTTGGATCTTATTGATTTCTTCAGTTTTAGCGGTGAGCATCAAAATGAAAATTTGCGGAAAGGTTTTCCGTATATAACGGCAAACGTCATAACCACTGACCTTCGGCAACATCAAATCCAGAATGACCAAATGAGGTTGACGCTGACGCACGATATCCATGGCTTGTTCGCCATCGACGGCGACTTCGATGGTATAACCTTCAATCTCCAGTAAATCCACCAGCCCTAATCGGATGGCATCTTCATCTTCAACTATCAAAATCCTATGCATGCTGAACCTTTGGGAAGGTGATGATCATCTCCGTGCCTTCGTTCAATTTGCTATTTACCTTAACTTGGGCTTTATGTGCATCTAGAATTTGTTTTACAATGGCCAATCCTAAACCACTGCCTTTGGTCTTGCGGGTCATCTCATCACCGGCCCTATAAAACTTGTCAAAAATCCGTTTTATATCCAAACTGGAAATGCCAATGCCTTCATCTTTAACGCGTAAGACGGCCCTGTCCGGAAAATTTTCAACTTGCACCAGCACCGTGGTATTGGGCTTTGAGTATTTCAAGGAATTTTCCAGTAGATTCTGCGCAACCGATCTAAGCGAGTCGTAGTCACCGTGCATATTGGTTTCCGGATCCAGTTTTAGAACAAGCTTGATCCCGGCCTTCTCAAAAGTTCCAGCCATAAGTCCTGCAACTTCTTGAATAGGATGGGAAAGGTCTAAGGATGAAAAATTAAGCTTAGCCCGTTTTCCTTCCAGCTTGGTGAAATTGAGTATGCCCTCAATCATTTTGTGCAGGCGCATCGATTCCTCACCGATTAAGTGGGCATATTGTTTCTGTTTGCTCTCCTGTGTTTGTCTTCCGCTTTCCAATATTTCTGCGAACATGCGAATAGCCGTCAGTGGAGTTTTTAACTCATGGGAAACCGCAGAAAGAAAATTGGATTTCATCAGCACCATATGCCTCTCGTTTTTAAGGCTTTTGAATACGGAGAAAGAACCTAT
>JAYUHW010000272.1:0-2309 GCA_043766615.1 Fibrobacteria bacterium
TTCATGAAAGACAGAAACTTGATTTTGAATTTTGTCATGTCTCCGCATAATGAAGAGGATTACCTATACGATCATTCTCTAAAACTTTGTTTGGTATCCCTTTCCTTAGCGTCGGCCATGGGATATTCCCGTGCTCAATCCTTGGAAGTAGCCCAAGGCGCACTGCTCTCCGATGTCGGCATGATGCTTGTTCCCGAGAGCATCCGGTTTAAACGCGGTAAACTATCCGAGGATGAATTATTCGAAATTAAAAAGCATCCTAAGTTGAGTTTGACATTGCTCGAACATGTGCACGGATTGTCCGAAGCCAGTCTGATCATTCCGTATCAACATCATGAACGCCTAACCGGCAGCGGCTATCCGGATAAACGTGCTGGCAATACCGTGAATAAGTTTTCTCGCATTGTGGCTATCGCAGATGTTTTTACCGCCCTCATCAGCACTCGCAGTTATCGTGAATCGGTACTCCCCTACCAAGCTATGGTTTCACTCCTGGCCATGTGTGGCAAAGGACTTTTGGACGGTGATCAGGTCAAATACCTACTGCGTGCCATGTCGATTTTTCCACTGGGATCATTGGTGCGCTTGTCCAATGGACGCATCGGTAAGGTGGTTGCGCCCAATTCCGCCGAATTCACCAAACCATTAGTCTCCGTTTTGACCTCGGAGAAGGGCGCCCCTCTCCAGGAATCCGACATTTTCCAAATCGACTTGGCCCAATCCGATGAAAAAATCATAGAAGCTTTACC
Source organism: Fibrobacteria bacterium (assembly GCA_043766615.1). Classification (GTDB taxonomy): domain Bacteria; phylum Fibrobacterota; class Fibrobacteria; order UBA11236; family UBA11236; genus Chersky-265. Next base: position 750 of record JAYUHW010000272.1, read on the forward strand.
TGGACAAGCCATCCGGCACTCAATTCTGGATGGTTTTTAGATATCTTTTATGGATTCATGCAATCCGCCAACGATACTACAGCCCTATACCAAGACCGAGCCCGCATGCTCACGGCAATTGTCATCAATTTTTTGTGCGTAGCATTTTTGATTTTGAGCGGTTGCATGGTCAAGGACAAGAGTGGAAATGGACTGCGTAGCGGAGACTTGACGCCGCCTTGGGATTCCACGCATTTCAATCCACAAAGACTGGAAGGCTATGTCTATCCCGGTCCTGAAAGCACTTTTTCCGTGTTCGGTAAAATCGCCAAGCTGGATAGCCTGTGCGGGAACCATGCGGAATGGAAGGCGGACCCCAAAGCCATGGACACACTGAGGATAAATCAGCTCTATGATACAGGTTTCCTTTTCCCGGAAAATCCTGAAGCCACCATGGCCTATGGTTTCGATGATACTTTTCGCGATGACACTTTGTATCGCAAAGCATTTGGAAACGGTCTATTCACCCAGGATAATCCTTGTGCTACAACAACGATTCTCTCCGGAGAGTTTTTACACCCAGCAAAATGGCTGCGCGCCGGCTTAACTAAAAATGAAGTTATCCAGGCAATGGGAACACCGCTGTACAATCAAACAGAAGTGCTGCGTTATTTTGCGAGGCATAAAAACGCGATGGCCCCTTCTCACTCCCCAGATAGCGCTACCCATTCAAATGGCAGTGCCTCCTTTGATGTTTTTGAAGGAGCAAACCTCTATTTCCAGGGCGATAGCCTTTTTGCGGCTATGCTGCAAAAATCCCAGCCCTGCCATTGATTTTAGAACCTTGACCCAGGTTTGCATAACTTTAGGGCTGACGGAAATAAAAATTCGCACAGGCATAGTAAACGCTCAAGCATTTTAGGCCTTGGACCGAAACCTTCTTTAGTGCTTTAATGCTTTAGTGCCATACCTAAGGTCAAAACCATGGCGGGCCAAGCATGACGTTCTTTTGGAGGATCCATGACGACTCTGCAAGCCTACCCAAAATCGGTAACCCACGCATTCGAAATTCCCAAGCCTTCATTAGACGTTCTACTACACCGACTCTCCTCATCCATCACACGCGCCACCTCAGAAACCGCCAATGCCTTCTTTTGCGCAATGACTACTGATACAGCCAAGTTGCCAAAGCCTTTAAAAGCTCCGATTGAAATGGGTTCGCTCACATGTTCCCAAAAAAATATAGGCGACAAATACGAAATGATTTGCAATCTCGAAGTGGGGAAAACGGATTGGAATCTGTTTTTTAACTCAGGAGAATCCGACCGATTCACGCAGGATACTTTTTGTGAAATGGCCAATTGCATTTGCGGCACGTTGCTATCCGACCCAGGTTTCTCGGATGAATTTGGATATATGATTCCCTGCGTCCCTTGGTCACTGCGCGCCCAACCTCAATCGGATGCTAGCACATTGCGGGGCGCGTTCCGACTGGAAGGAATATTGGTTTACTTTTCTATTTCCGTGCAGCAAGCGTCTTGCGTAGTCAATCAAACCGACCCGCTGAAAGTCGCCGCGTAG
>JAYUHW010000273.1:0-2987 GCA_043766615.1 Fibrobacteria bacterium
ACCTGAACCCCGGCTGATTGACCTTTTGAGGCCATTCCCGCTAATTCTTGCGATTGATGAGGGGGACTGTTACTGAAGCAGAGCCACCTTCGTTTTTTCTTAAAAATTGGACAGGCCTCCTTTGAATTGGATTCTAAAAAAATCTTTGTCTTCAAGTGGACCTTGACGAATATAAATAGTATTTAAATACTAACGAAATGGCGCGGCAATATGCTCGGTCAAAACTCGGTAGTCTTTAAATCCACCCGGCTTCTACTGAAAACACTGCCCACTCTAATTCCCTTACTTACGCTCACTATCCCACCTACTGCAATTGCTGACCCTGCAGTCAGCGGTTCCTACAGTCTCACTGAAACCGTGAACACCAAGAAGTCCATTCGCAAGATCTGGAGCAACTTCCTGGCAGGCTATCAGCAGGCTCGGAACGCAGCCCAGTCCATGGTTCGTCAGATGCAGCTAACCGCCAGCCTGGCGAACTCGATGGAGCAGAATCTTATCGCCTGGGAGTCTGTTGCTAAGCGGACGGAGGCCCTTCTGCATGCGGATATTTGGGATGCCAATCCCATTACCGAAGTAGAAAAGCTGGAGGAGAATCTTTTTCAAAAAACCGATGCCTTGCTGTATAACCGTATTCCCAGTGCACGCCAAAGTTCGCTACGCCTAAATCAATCGCGCCGGGATTGGGTGGATGGTTTTGGTTGGGGTGAAGACCCTGCTCCCGGTGATGCGCGGCAGTCTCTGCGGGCCTCGCTAGCATTCATGGCTTTAAGTCCTGGCCGTGGGCCACAGCAGTCGCGGGAGAAAACGACCTTCGATATTCGGAGCGGCAGTTTGGCGAAGTCTGGTGCTAGGCAGGACCAGATGGCCTATATGACCGACAATACCAACGCCCATTTGTCGGCCTTAGGTTCATCCTTGACCAAGCTGGAAACGTCGGACCAGAAAACTATGTCGGATATGAATCAGCAGCTTTCCGAGAATGATTTTGTGGAGGGTCAAATGGAGACCCGGCAGGATATGGATAAGCTGGAACTCTATACCCATATCCTCCTTGTCAGGGCGATGGATTATAACAAGATGGGGATGGCGGCTTATCTGACCCTTCAGCCTCTCCTTCTCCTTTCGGATGAACTCGAAAGGCGGCAAATCAAATGAGCGGGCGTATGGTCACCATCTTTATTGGTTTTGGAATTGATTGCATGGTTCACCTTTGCTTTCCTGTAGGTATTTGCGCGGAAACGGATCAAACTGCGGCACCGCTTGGGACCTTCTTTGATCCGGATAACCTGGAAAATATTGGCAAGGTTCAGGCTGGGGCGCAGGCCGCCCAAGATGCCAAGAAGGGCAAGGACCTGATCGGCAAGGGCAATTATAAGGATTTGGTTTTGGAACAGTTTCAGAAGTATCAGAACTCAAAGGTTGGTCTTATGAATCTGATTCGAAAGGTTCAGAAGAAAACGTTCGATGTCATTCAAATGGCATCTGAACGGGTGGATAAGTGGCGGACCACGGTTCCCAAGCTCCGGGCCTATACCCGCAGGACGCTTCGGTATGCGGATGACACCTACGATTTTGCCAAGAGCTTTGAAATGTCCGACCTCTGGGATATTGATCGTGATTTTTCGAAGGAGATGGAATGGCGCCTTAAGCAAGGTCGGCGGCTTGGGCTTTCAATTTTGGATTTCTTGAGTTCCCGCGTTCAGCGGGATGAATTTCTTCAGGGATTGGAAAAAATATTGTTCCCGGATTATTCCGCAGAGCTTGATAAATCGGCGCTACATGGCTTTCGATATGAGGACCATCCCTCGGAGAGTGAAAAGGTGCCCATTTTCATTATCCATGAATGCTTGGATGTTCTGAATACCGTGCAGCAGATGGCGGAGGCGGAGCTTTCTCCCTCCGAGGCCGTTCCGACCATGAGTCAAGAAGCATTCGACACTCACCGCATTCGGCAGGCACTTTTCGATCCCAAATCCGGTTATACCGATCAGGTCAGTCTGCGTCAGGACATTTTGAATAAGCAGTATGAGGTATCGCTGCGCCGCTCCATCGTTCAGGATAAAATGGCTCGCCTGGAAATCCTCTGGGGCAAGCTCGCCATGCAGAAGTTGGAATCCAAGGAGCGGAATACCGCTGCGGTTGCTGGCGAGATAAAGCAGCTGACGGGGATTGGCTTTGACCCGGATGCTTGGATTATGTCGCGGTTTGGGTTGGAGGACAAGAAGCCATGACACCTCTTGAGGCAGTCAATGAATTGGCGGCAATGAGCTTTCGGGGAGGCTTTTGGAGGCCTTACCGGTTTCTGGAGGAAAATGCTTTTCTCTTTGACGGACTTTTACAGCACCTCCTTCCACTCTCAGTTGGATTGCTGGTCCTCTTTTTCCTCCTGGAAATCCTCCGGTATCAAAAAGGCTTTTTGGAGGGACAGGGTACTAATGGTCCCCATGGGTTTTTTGTCTGGTCCGCCATGCTGGCCGCTTTCCTGACCATGCCTGGCTTGTACTGGTACGGGGTCCGGCTTGTGATTGAAACCGCCTCGTACTTGGCTCAGGCCATTCACAATGCGGACGTGGAAGCCATGGATATGGATATTCAGAACCTGATGAAGGGGGTTCTCGCCTCGACTCAGAACCCCGTATCCCTATTTACTGCATTTCTTGAGCTCCTGACGCCGGTTGGGTTATTGACCGTTGTGGCGTATTATCTCGTTATCGCTTTCCTGTATGCCTTGCCTTTTGTGCAGGCCCTGTTTATCGCGGTCTTTGTTCTTCTCGGTCCAATTCTGCTTCCCTTCGCGCTCTGGTCTCCGACCCGCGTGGTCGCTAAGAAATGGTTGCTCTCGCTATTGGGAACGGCCTTTATTTCCGTATTCGGAATCATTGCTTATACGGCCATTTCCGTTTCCGGCATTCTCTCGAATCTGCCCATGGCGGGGGAGAGGCATATCCCTTCCTTGGTCTATACCTTTACCACCTTGGCCTTTTTGC
>JAYUHW010000274.1:0-17510 GCA_043766615.1 Fibrobacteria bacterium
TTGGCATTCAATTCATCGAGCTTGGCTGCATCCGCGCTTTGCGGCAGTCGGAAATTGCGTAGCGCATTGCGCAATTCGGCGAGTCCATCTCGGGCCAATTCCAAGTTGGGTAGGAATTCCGTAAATGGATTCGGTGAAAGGCATTTTTCCAACCCCTGAATCTCACGCTGCAATTTTACCAGGCCTCCCAGCAAATCGGCTTCTTCTCCCTCCAGGAGCGCGAGCGAGGCTTGCAATCCCAGGGTGATTTTTTCCATGGAGCTTTGCATTTTGAGTTCGGACTCGATGCGCTCCTCTTCCCCCAATGCCAGTGGGGCTTTTTCCAATTCCTTAGCTTGGAATTTCAGGAAATCGTATTGTTCGCGCACGCGCCGGGCGTTCTCTTCGGACGCTTTGAGTTTTTCCCCCAAGGCTTTCCAATCTAGGTAACGCGCATAATACGTATCGGCCGCGGTTTCCAAATGGGCAAACCCGTCCAGGAAGTCGAGATGGGTGGCGGGATTGTTCAAGGATTGCTGTTGGTGTTGGCCATGTAAATCCACCAGATGGGCGCCGATTTCCTCCAATGCCGCCGTGGTCACAATCGAACCGTTTACACGGCAGCGATTTTTGCCTGCAGGCGTCAGCTCGCGTTCCAGAATGATTTCCTCGTTTTCCGAGTCGATTTCCAGGCGCTCGAGCGTGGCTTTGAAACCTTTGGCGGGCGGAGTATCGAAAACGGCCTCTACTCTTAGCTTGTCCGCGCCCTGGCGAATGATATCGGCTTTGACCTTGGCACCAAGAATGAATTTGAGGGCGCCCATTAGGATGGATTTTCCCGCGCCAGTTTCACCCGTAACGGCAGTAAAACCCGGGCCCCATTTTAGTTGGGCGGATTCAATGATGACGAGGTTCCGAATCGAGATTTCACGCAGCATTGGCAACTCCCAAGAAAAAGCGTTTCAAGACGGGTTGGGTAGGGTATCTCGGGAACGCCTGGTTCCCGTCCACCCCAGTTTGTTCCTGAGTGATTCGAAATAAGATGTGCCCTTGGGCCTGACCAGCAATACGGAGTGATCATGTTTACGAATGTGAACGGAATGCTCGGGCTTCAGTTTGAATTGGTTGCGTCCGTCCACGAACATATTGGCTTGCATGCCCCGGCCCATGTTGCTGCGGACGCCGATGGTCATATAGTCGGGCAGAATCAAGGGGCGCACAGACAGCGAGGTGGGGTTGATGGGCGTTATCAATAGTGAGTCGGCGGAGGGATGGATAATCGGTCCCCCGGCGGACAAGGCATGCGCTGTGGATCCGGTTGGTGAGGAAATCAAAAGCCCATCCACCCAGTAATCGGTCAGGAATTGCCCCTGGGCTGATACTTTGAGATCCACCATTTGATGACCCATTTGCCCGGTGAAGGACACTTCATTCATGGCAATATCTTCTTGTACGCGCTTATTGCCGATAAAAACTTCGATCTGCAGGAACATGCGTTTCCGGTAGCTGTATTCGCGGCGAAGAATTTCTCCCAGGATGCGCTCCAGGCTTTCCAGCGCGACATCGGCGAGAAATCCCACTCTGCCCAGATTGACTCCAAGTATAGGCGTATTCGCTCCCCGGACCATGCGGGCTGCGGCTAAAAAGGTACCGTCGCCACCCAGCGATAACAGCAAATCGACACTTGAGCGCAGATAGGAATCCGGTTTGACTTTGATGCGACCACGGGCAAAGGGTTTGAGATAGCTATTGATATAGAGGCGGATAGCGGGGTTTTCTTCCGACCAGCGGCGCAAAATATCCAGCGCTGGTTTCATATTTCCAGCAAAGGCTACGATTCCAATGCTGGTAACGTCTTTCTCCGGATGGGTGATGTAAGGGATGGGTGCAGCACCTCTTTTTTTGGTCATGGCTTTTCTCCGGCCGTGACTTGTCCAAGGGTGGCCATTTGTTCCACCATTCCTGGATATTTTCCTGCGAGGCAGCCAGCGCCCCAGAGTAGCGAGGTTCCGTGGGATTTCAATCCCATCACCAGGCATGCCAGTCCAAGGCCAGGATGACCCAAAGCATCATAGGCGCTTCCGTCGTAATCGGCACGGCCACGGATCACGAGTCCATCTTCTATTTCCCCGATTTCAACTCCTGCGGATCTCAAGTTGGCGACAAAAATTTTGAGAAGGTCGCGACGATGGCGGCGCAGATGGGCAATGTCTCGTATAACGGTTTCGCCTTCGGCAAAGGCAGCCGCAACCATCAGAAGGAATATTTCATCGCGTAGGGTTGAAATGGAATCTCCTCCAAATCGTTTGCCAATGAGGTCGGCGGTGCGAATGCGCAATAGTCCAAAGCCTTCACCGTGTCGTTCGCGTCGTGACACCACTTCAATATCTGCCCCCATCCGGCGCAGGGCTGAAATGAATCCCGCCCGGGACGGGTTGAGGGGAATGTTTTCCAAAGTGATATCGGAACCCTTTATCAAAGTTGCCGCCAGACAAAAAGCCGAGGCTTGGGTTAAGTCAGCGGGAATAGAATACGTCTGGGGTTTGGGCTTGCCCGCTGCCAATCGAAGTCGAAGGACCGGCTCCGTTTTACCGGCCGCACGCATCTGCCTGGCGATTCTACGCGCCAATTCATCGCCTTCCGGGGCCTCATTGCGATCGATTTTTATCGGCAATTCAAAGTGGGCCGCCAAGCCATCGATGAGATCCGGACCGCTTTTCGTCAGAGAAATATCCAGCGGTTGACCGACGGAAATATGATAGGTCAATAAAGTTAGCTTGGCCAGATATTCATCCCAACCCAAATCCGCCGGCTTGGTGGAAACTCCAGTTTGGGAGTTGGAGTTGCGCAGCAATGCCGTGGCTCGCGGAGTCAGTCCTGTGGGCGCTTCAATCAGAAAAGTCTGATTCTCATTTTCGGTCTCGGTCGCGAGTGCTGGTTCGATAGCAGTTTCGGGATGGCTTTCCAGGATGGGGGGCTTTTCCAGCAAGAGGATTTTCTGCAATATCTCCAGCGCTTCTCCGGACACGCAATCGGCGTTCACTTCCAAAGTTCTTTGGCAGCCTTGTGCCGCTAGAAAGGCGGCCATGGGTAACAGCTCCGCTTCATGCCTAATCCTTATCGGCTCCGGACCCGAAACCGGCGCGCTACCTCCATGGATGAGCCATTGTCCATCTAGTGCCTGCTGGGCATAGCCCATGCGGATAAAGTCTTCCAGTATATCTTGAAACCAAGGAGTAGCCGGGAGATTTTCGAGTCGGGATGGTCCTTCCGCCAAACAGCTCAGCAAAAGGGCTTGAAATCCAGCCAATCCGTCGCCTTGTAGAATTGGTTGACCCTTGAGCCGTTTGCTCCGTTTGATTTCAACCGAACTCTCCAACCCAACCTCCATGGTGCTAATGTCGTAGTCGGGCACGAAACCCCGCCTTGGCCAAACAGTCTAATGCCATATCCGCCTCATCGTTTCCATGAAAGCCTACCATCAAGGTGCCGTCCTCGCCTTCCCTGACTTTTAATATTTCCACATCCAATACATTGATACCCTTTTCGGCCAATGGCTGGAAGACACGCAAAAGGACACCGGGCTTGTCCTCCAAATCCACTAGCACTTCCGCCAAGGGGGACGCGAAACCTTTTTTCGCAACGGCTACCTGATTGCGTAATCGGTTGCCGCTGTTAAACTGGTTTGCACCCAAATCCGTGTCCATGGCTGCTTCGAGAACTTTCAAATGGGCACGAAATCCGGATACAACACTTTTAATGGTGGCGCGGTTGGTGCGTAGAATCGGTTCCCACACTTTGAAAGAGGAGGCTGCCAGGCGCGTCATGTCCCGGAAGCCACCGCCCGCTATTTGCAAACAATTTTCCACCACGCTGCTGCGGCCGCCAATATAACTGGCTAATGCAGTGGAAAGCATTTGGGGCAGGTGGGAAACATGCGCGGCCACCTCGTCGTGCAGCACCGCCGACATATGCGTGGTACGGGCACCCACCCCTTTCGCGAAGCTTTCGATTCTCGCCAAAGCGTCGTTGGTTCTTGCAGTTTCTGCCTCATATGTGGGACAGATCACCCACGAAGCATTTTGGAAAAGCCAAGCATCACGTGCTTCCCAGCCCGTCTTTTCACTACCGGCCATCGGATGCGACCCGATAAAAACTGCTCCGCTTTGCGAAGCCGGAAAAGCCTTCAGTCCTTCGGCGCAGATTTCAACCTTGGTGCTGCCCACATCCGTGACCACGCATCCTGGTTTGCAAGCCAGGGGGGCTTTGGCCCAGGCTTTAAGCTGATTTAAAATGGCATCGATGGGAGTACAGAGCAGAATCAGATCGACATCCGCGCAGGCTACATCGATTTCGGAATAGCCATAGGCCTTATCCAAAAGGCCCGCTTGTTTGGCCTTCTCTAAAGTTGAAAGGGAAGAAACACCCGTCACTTTGATGCCCGGCCACCGCTTGCGTGCCGCTTCCAACAAGGAGGCTCCCAGCAGTCCCAGGCCGACTACGGCTATATGTGAAGAGTGCCAATGGATGCGACCGGCATTCCCATTCATCCTGCCGATTCCTCTAATAGACGATGTTCCGCGATAATGCAGGCGAATATTCGTAGGACGGCATCGTTGGAAAGTGGACCTTTGTTTCCAGCCAAGACGGCATCCAAGACCTGTTTCTCACGAACGGGATCGTACACGGGGAGATTTTTCTTCTGCTTGAGTTCTGCGATAGCGAGTGCGCAACCTGCGCGAACATTGAGGATCTCCACCAATTGGAGATTAAGAGCATCGATGCTCCGACGCCAATCGTCTAGGTCCATGTTTCCTTGGTGGGAGCGATAAGTGGTGCGGCGAAGTCGCTGATTTCCTTTAGCATGGTAGTAAAAGGCTGGCTTTCCAGGGTACGGCGCACTAATGCACTGCCGACGACTACGCCATCCGTGAGTTGGCAAACCGTACGAACTTGATCCGGTTTGGAAATTCCGAAGCCTACGACCACGGGCAATTTTGAAGCCGCTTTAAGTGCGGAAACTTTGCTTTCGAAACCGGTTTGAAAGCTGTCGCGTTCGCCGGTAATACCGGTTCGAGAGATATAATAGAGAAAACCACTCGCAGCTTTTAGAACCAAGGCAAGTCTGTCGGGAGTAGTGGTCGGGGCCACTAGGAAAATTAAGGACAAGTCCTCGCGGCGGCAGAGTGCTTGCATTTCTTCCGCTTCCTCTACAGGCATGTCGACGATTAGAATCCCATCCATGCCTGCATTTTTGGCTCGCTTCACAAAGACTTCAAAGCCCAGCTTAAACAATGGGTTTAAATAAGAAAAGGCGATTAAGGGAACCTGGGAGCGTTGCCGGATTTTTTCCACGATGGAAAAATAAACGTCCGCATCCACACCCAATTCCAATGCTCGATTGGCTGCTGCCTGATTGACTACCCCGTCAGCCATGGGATCCGAAAAAGGATAGCCCAATTCGATGATATCGGCCCCGAGTTTTTCCAATGCAACGGCCAGTTCCACTGTTTCCTCGACGCCAGGTACGCCCGCAACCACGTAAGGTATAAAGGCTTTTTTCTTTTGGGTCCTCAGGTTGGTGAAGGCCTTGTCAATGCGGTTCATGGAGACGCGGCTCCAATCACGGTGGCCATGTCTTTATCGCCACGCCCGGAAAGATTGACGACAATGATTTTGTCCGCAGATAAGGTGGCAGCCAACCGAACAGCTTCAGCAACGGCATGAGCGCTTTCCAAAGCTGGAATAATGCCTTCCGTTCGACTGAGCAAGTGAAAGGCCTTCAAGGCTTCCGTGTCCGTAGCTGAAGTATACTGAATTCGATCCAAATCCCTGTACATGGCGTGTTCTGGACCCACATTGGCATAGTCTAGGCCCGCGGAAATGGAATGGGTTTCGGCTATTTGGCCTTGCGGTGTTTGCAGCACATAGCTTTTGGCCCCGTGCAATACGCCCAAAGTGCCGCCGGCAAACCGGGCCGCATGCAGGCCCGTGAGAATGCCATGGCCACCGGCTTCCACACCGCGCATTTTGACTTGGGGTTTGTTGATGAAATTGTAGAACAGTCCGATGGCGTTGCTGCCGCCACCTACGCAGGCTACCAAATAGTCGGGTAGTCGGCCTTCCTTGTCCTGAATTTGGCGCTCCGCCTCTTCCCCAATAATTTTTTGAAAATCCCGAACAATACGCGGGTAGGGGTGGGGGCCGAGAGCCGAACCGAATACATAATGGGTTTCGCCAATGTTGGTCACCCAGTCCCGGATGGCTTCGTTGATGGCGTCTTTAAGTGTGCGACTTCCCGATTCCACGGGCACTACCGTGGCACCGAGCAATTCCATGCGTTGCACATTGGTCGCCTGGCGTTCCATATCTACGCGACCCATATAAATGACGCATTCCATGGCAAACTTGGCAGCTGCGGAAGCAGTAGCCACGCCATGTTGACCAGCACCCGTTTCGGCGATGATGCGCCTCTTGCCCATGTGTTTGGCAATAAGCACTTGACCCAGGGAATTGTTGATTTTATGCGCGCCGGTATGGTTCAGATCTTCCCGCTTGAGATAGATTTTGGCGCCACCACAGTGCTTGGTCAAACGCTCGGCGAAATAAAGTGGCGAAGGACGACCCACATAATCCTGTAGATGTCCCTTAAGCTCGGCTTGAAAAGAGGCATTCCCAATTAGGGCCAGGTAATGCGTTTCAAGTTCTTCCAGGGCAGGCATGAGCACTTCGGGAGCAAATTTTCCCCCAAATTGGCCAAATCGGCCCCATCTATCTGGAAATATTCCGGGATCCATATCGCTTCCGTGCTAGGTCAAAAGGTAGTTTTTTCAGCCTTAATTGGCTCACCTCAACTGGACGCCACGGGTAGGTTTCCGTACCATAGCGGATTCCCCCCATCAAGACTTACCTCACAATATCGCTATACAGATTAGCGTGGTCTAGGTATCTTTTGGCCATTGAATGCCATAGGGAATGGAACCACCTAATTACACGGGATGACTATGCTTGCTACCCAGGTCCGCCAAAAAGACGCACTTTTCTTTTTCGCCGCGTATCCGGCGAAAGCACTTCTGGAAAAGGTGCGATTCAGCACGCGTTTCTATGATGAAGGCACTCCAATCGCGGCAGAGGCACCCAAGGCCGAAGACGATATCGCCCGTTTCATCTCAAAAATCGAACATTCTGATAAAGCTTTTCAGCGCACTATGGCGCGGGAGAAGATCAGGGCCATTCGCAATTTTTACGAAACCGCCAGTACTCAGCCCCCTATTCCAGGTACAATTTTGCTTTTTACACCGGAAAAACTTCGTTTTCGAGCCCTTCCGGAACAGGACAGCGTTGGCAATTTACAAGAACCCGACGATAAATACCTGATCATCGACGGCCAGCACCGCCTGGCTGCCTTGCATTTCTACTTCCGGGAACGCCCTGCTGAAGCCGCGACCATCAATGTTCCGTGCATTATATTCGATGGCCGAAGTGAGGATTTTGCCACGGAGATGTTCGTCATCATCAATTCCACGCCGACCCGTATCAACAAAAGCCATCTGGTCGACCTTTACGAAAAAGTCTCCTTTGCTTCTCCTGACAAACGCTGCTGCGCGCGCGTGGTGGAATGCCTCTATGGCAATGATGACAGCCCTCTGCAATATCGCATCAACCGGCTCGGTGGAAAGAGCAAGGCCGAAAAATGGATTCTTCAGGCTGAACTTTTCAATGAAGTGAACCGCTGGGTCAAATCGGAATGGGATTTCAAGGAAGATCTTTCTCCCATGCATCAAGCAGAATTTTATTACGAAATTCTTCGGGATTTTCTGAAGGCCTGCGCCAATGTCTGGGGAGACGCCTGGGGCAATGGAAATTATATGGTCACCAAACCGGTTACCCTAAAAGCATTGGTGCGCATCTGCGCCGATCTTTCCGACAAAGATTCGGTATCTACAGGTCGCGTCAAACGCTGGGTCGAACTCTTGCAACCTTGGGCGGATCTCAAGAAATCTTTCCGGTGTGAAGGATTTTTTGAAAGGTTTCCAGCCAAGGGCCAAGTAGAACGCGTGGGTCGCGTTTATAAAGATTTAGCCAAGGCCATCAACCTTTAAATTGTGGCTGGTTCAGAATAGGCAGAAAGCCGACGGCTGAACATCTCGAACACCATTGAAAAGCAAATCTGAGCCAGGGCGGCATCGTACCTGGGGCCTTCGTCACGGATAAAAGCGTGCTGGGCATTGAATTCATGCCAGGTAAAATTCACATTCGCGTTGGTCATGGCTCCGTAAATAAGTTCGCGGCCTGCTTGGGGAATGTGTGGATCCTGTTTGCCCCAGATCATGAGCATCTCGCCCTTTATTTCCGATATGCGATCGAGCGAGTCGTCTTTTAGCCCCTTCCCCAGACTGCGCTTGTGAATGTCCGTGGCGTAAAAACAGGCTCCGGCAAGAATCTCCGGATTCATCGCGCATCGAAAACTTAGGTGGCCGCCGAGACAAATCCCGATGGAACCAAGTCGACCCGTACACGCAGCTAGGCCTTGCAAGTGGGCGATCACGGCACGGGCGTCCGCATCAAAAGCAGGGAGAGCTTTTTCGATTTTATAGCGATTACCCTTGTCTGTTCCTTCTTGATCATATGCTAGCGCACAACCAGCCGGTTCGAATTCATGATAAATTTCCGGAGCGGCTACAATATACCCTTGTGATGCCAAGGAGCGCGCCGTGCGCCGTATGGGGCCGGTTACCTGAAAGATTTCGGAAAAAAGCACCAGACCTGGATAGGAGCCATTGCCGGATGGAAAGAACCTGTGGATGCGCATCAAGCCACTTTCCGTCTTTACATCTACGAAATCTTCTTTGCAAAGCATGGGATTCTCCTTTAAATAAATAACCGTTCCGAATAGAACAGAAATATATTTTATTATTAGTATTAGTATTTTTATAGAAATAAATGTTTATTAAAAAGGGAAATAGCATGGCGACTGTAGTAGCGAAAAAAAGCGGAAAAAAAAGCAGAAAAAAAGGGAATACTGGAAAAAGGTATTCAAAAACACAAAAGAAGATTATTCTCAACTTTGTGAAAAGCCGTGGCCGTGGTGGAATTTCCGCTGCATGCAAGAAATTCGGAGTATCGTATGTTGCCCTTAAACGCTGGATGAATGGCAACGGTGTAGAAAAAAAATTGGGTCGACCAGCAAAGGTCAAGAGCTTGGACGGTCGTAAGCTTAAAAGCGTTCATGCAGCGATGTCGGCCCTAAAAGCCCTTAAAAAACAATTGGGTGCTGTGCAGAAAACACTTAAGAAATTGATGTAGTAAAAGCCTTTACCGGCCGGCCAGGAAGGCTTCTTCCGGCCAGCTGGGTGGAGTTATTTCAGCGTTCGCTGGATTGGCGTATTCTCGATACAAGTGATTGGCTAAAGAAAATCGGAACCAACCTTTATCACCAGGACTGAAAGCTTCGGCGCTTACTACAGGAAGAACAGCGGAAATGGCAGCAGAGGAATCTTCGCCTGTACCTGTAGTCACGGTAAATTTGCCCCATTCTTTTTTCCGTGTTATATAATATTGGCCAACGCCCTCACCTTTGCGTAGTCCCGTGGTGCCAAGCTCACTCCCGATTTCCGTTTCTAAATTCTCGCAAATGGTGAAACAGTCCGCGGAATTTTTTTGCAACACATCTAGTTTTATTCCCCATAGTTCTCCTTGTGCATTAAACTGCACCCGCACCCTGGCTTCTGAAGGATGGTGATCCACAAAGGCTACCAAGTGGGCGGTTAATTCATCCTCACCGGCGTGTATGTTAGTGGCCTGCAATAAGGAAAGGTTGGAGCGGCAGTCTTTGAATGACATGCCCCAATAGAATCCCAGAAGGCCTACAGGTACGCGAATTTGGTCGGCTCCCAGTAGTTCCAACAGCTCCTTGGCTTTGGAATCGAAGGCAACCGTGCCATCCCGAAATTCTTTTGAAGATAGGGGATTTCCATCTGGGCCCCAGGTTCGGTATGACCCATTCAAGCGACCCTGGTGAAAATTTGCCAGTTCCAAAACTGTGCCCTGCCTATACCAAACGCGGCTAGGCCCCTCTTTTTTTCCATCGTGAAAGCGACAATGCAGTCGCATATGGCCGCCTGGATACCATTGATAAAAATCACCTTCAAGCTTACCGAAGCTATACATTGCGGAATAGAGCTTGGTGCCATTCGGATACCAAGTTATTTCTTGACCGATTCGCTTGCCCGATTGAAATTCAGTTTGCATTCGGATTTTTCCATTTGGGTACCATTCCTGGTACGGTCCCTCCTGTTTACCCAGTTTGAAAAAACCCTTGGATTTTACTTTTCCATCCGGAAACCATTCCTCAGAAAGCCCATTTTTCAATCCTTGTGAAAATGTAAATGACCAAAGTGGCTTTCCGCCCGGAGTCCAGGTTTTCCAAGTCCCCGTGGGAATGTCGCGTTCATACGCGCCTGCCATCCAAAGCTTGCCGTCCGGAAACCATGCTGTGACCGGCCCGTGCAAATGACCGAATTGATAATATCGGTTTGCGAGCGACACACCATTTGCATAGGTTAACTTGCAAAGCCCATGTCTCACCGGCTGTGAGTGCTTTTCATCAGTCCAGGCACACGTTTCGCCGGCCAAAATTGAATCGCCATCGGGACCCAGTGCCTTCACCTCGGATTTTTTGACTTTAAAGGATCTTTCCAGCAATAACTCGCCTTGCGGGTTGAAGCGCTTTTCATGAACGAGAAAATCTCCTTGGTATCTTCCTTGGAAACTGAGATGACCATCCATGGACCAGAAATTCGCATCCCCATTTTTCATTCCGTCATGGTATTCAATGGTGCTTTCCAATCGTCCGTCCGGCAGTAGAGATTTGAAAAGCCCTTCGCGCACTGTGCGTTGGCCGGAAGGCCCTTTTTCCGTCCACATCTGACGAATTTTGCCGTTTGAAGACCGGACGACATGCAGCGTACCGGGATCACAGGCGTATATGCCGACGACCGAAATTACCGCGATCTTAAATCGCAAGGACATGTCCAATTCCTTCCCTCGGTTAGCAATGGGGCTTTACTGACCAACAGAGAGTTATCGGTTTGGAAATCGAAATACTTTAGAATTGTGAAAGGATTAAAAAAAATATTTTTCAAATAATTAATCAGAAAAGCATGCTCTCTACAAATGCCTCGTTGTATAATTGCCCTGCGATGTTAACAATTAGACAATTATTTTCCATAACGATATTATTGGGTTTGGCTTCCGGATCGGCAATGGCACAGGGCGCGCGGCAGGTTCTTGGTAAGGAAGATCAAGCCGGTAAATTGGCGCAATATTATGAAAGCCTAGCTGCGCGGACTTTGTCGCGTTACTACGAAGAGGCAACCTTTCTTGTCAAGGCAAAAGTTGAAACCGAGCCCACTCCGGAAGTTGATGTGTCCAATGAGGACGCATTGCCTGCAACCACGGAAACTCAACCTCAGCTTCCGGGGCTTCCTTTTCTTCCAGAGACCATGCAGCCTAAGCCTCCTGCTGCGGATAAAGAGAAACAGCAAACTTCCGGGGGCGTGCAGTCTGTTACCTTGGACGTATTAGTGGATACAGGTTATTCCGATAAGGATGTGGATTTTATTCGCAACTTGATTGGTATGGCCTGTCACTTAGATGAATTGCGCGGTGATCGGGTTGCCGTGCATGAGGGCGTATTCCCGCGCGACAACCGATCCTTGACCACCTATCGAAAACCTGCTGAAACACCGCCGCCTTTAGCTTCCCAACCACAACAGAGTAAGAGCGATTCGAGCATGGATCGTGACGGCAGGAACAAAAACGGAGAGAAAGAGAAGCCTGCGGCCAACCCCTTCAGCGCTTATTTGGATCACCTGCCTTCTCTGATTCCTCTTCTCCTAATCTGCTTGCTCATACTGGCATGTGTATGGATGGTGTCACGTGCCATTGTAGGTGCCAGCGGTCGGGACAGGCAGGACAAGGTACCGCAGCCCTTGCCGCCCTTGCCAGCTGAGGTTCAAAAATCCGTTGCCGAGGCTGGCAAAGGAATAACCGCCAAAGCCCAGCCGTCTGAGCTTGGAGCCTTCCGTCCGTTTTTACTGAATTGTTTTGTGGGTAGTCCAAAACACTGTGGTCAAATCATCAAAAGCTGGATCCAGCGCGAGCCGGACAAAGGGCTACGTGATTCCGCCGCCATGGTGGCGAGTTTGGATGCACGCCTTATGAGTGTGCTTGCTCCAGAGCTTGGCCGTGAACTGAGTCAGATGCTCGAAGTGCATTTGAATTCCGGCGAGGCGCCGTCACCGGAAGACCTTCTCAACGTATATAAGGAATTCAAGCGTGAGTTCCAGAATCTATCGAATGGATCCGCGAATGGGGATCAATACAAGGATTTATTCGGCTTTTTGCATCAGTTGAATGAGCAACAGATCATGCATATTTTGCGCGACGAATCCCAAGGCATTTCCGGACTAGTGATGGCGCAGCTTAAGGGAGAAATGGCAAGTGGAATTCTGCAAAAGGTAGATCCGGATAGTCGAGGGAAACTGCTGCTGGCAATGGGCAATATCGACCATATCCCCCTTAATGTGTATAAAGAAATTGCCGATCGACTTTCCCTTAAAGCGTTGGACGTCGGAAATATGCGCTTTGTAGCTGCCGATGGCGTAGACAGTATTCTGGAACTGATTGACAGCCTTCCCCTTCATCTTCAATTCAACTATGTCCATTCCATTTCCGAAATGGATTTGGGTTTGGGTGAAAAGATACGTAATCGATACGTTACCCTTCCGGAAGTTGCAGGATTACCGGATAAATTCCTGTCCGGAGTGCTACAAAACCTGGATCAGGAAACATTGATTCTGGCCTTGATCCATGTGGATGAAGCCATTCGCACCAAAATTCTGGCTTTGCTCCCGGAGCGTATGCAGATGATGGTCTCTGGAGGAATCGAAGGATCAAAGGATGTGACCCCCAAGGAGTCGGAAGTTGCTCAGCGTCGTCTGCTGAGTCGAATTCGCGATGAGATAAAACATTCAGGGAGGCCGGCATGATGGGGAACACCCCTGCACGTGCTGGAATGATACTGGCACTGCTGTTCAGTATCCATTCAGGGTCCGCCTCAGCGGCTTCCGCTCCAGCCATTGATCCCTTTGCCCCCAGTTCCACAGGATTAAGGCAGATCGCTGAAATTATGCAAAGGCTTTCCAAGGCCATGGGGGATATTCCTCCCAATATGGATCGCATCGCCTTATCTCAAATCAAAATAGATCCCGCTGAATTCAGTCCCGGACTATCGCGCTATATACAGGCGCAGGTGGAAGAAGTATTTCGGCGCGATGGCCGTAAAACCGTAGTGACATCACCGGAACTGAGAACTTTCCGAGTGGTTTCCACCGACAGTTCCTTTAAGTTTTCCAATACGCTTCCCTCCATGGAAGATTTGTGGAGGCTTGGCGACAAACTTCGTGTGGATGGTTTCATCGAAGGATCTTGCTCCAAGAGCGCAGACAACGATGTCATTTTAAATCTCAAAGTGTTCCGGCATCGCACGGGTGAAGTAGTTTGGTCCGCGAGTTTTGTTGCGGGTCCAAATGAAAAAAAGCCGGATATTTGGAACCTGGATTGGAGTGCCTCCTCTTCCGTTCGCATGTTTCCCATTCACAGCGGAATTATTCCAAGCACCACAGAAATAAGCGACTCTGGTGTTGTGCCACTGGATACTCTCCAGTCCCTGTCTTTAACGCAATACGCAATTGAAGGAACCGTTAGTGAAGCGGTTACTCCTGATAAATGGCTGATTTTTTCCGTTACTTTGGGCTACGGTTTCATGAGTGGTGCGGGTGGGCCGGATAGTTTGGCTGTCAACTTCAATATCCAAACCGCAAAATTCGGTGTCGAGATGTTAGGGATTTTTTTCCGGAAATCAAATCCAGATTTAGGCTACTGGCTTGGGACCTATGTAGGCATCCAGGAATTCATCCCCTTCTTGAATCGTGGCCATATTACTGCGCTAACCGTGGGATACAAATCCCGTGTTAGCCGACATTTTACTCTAGGTGGGGGCGTCATGTTTCTGCCTCTTAATAAAAAATTAAAGGGTACGGGCCTAGATGCGGAACGATTTTTGACACTGGAACCTATAGCATATGAACTTACTTTCCTGCACTATACGTTCTAGCACCCGGTTTTCCGGTGTCGCTAGTCTGACCGCTGCCCTGCTCCTGGGTTGTGGGGGCTCTGCTCCTCCTCCGGAGCGCGAGCAAACACGGGAAGCCACGAAAGTTGAATCACAAAACCAAGCTGGTGAAAAAGGAGCCGGCGGAATTAATTTCCACTTTGCAAATAAAACCACTGACGCCCACATGAGCATCGATCTTGGTTCCACGGAAGTGTATTTGGAAATGTCGGGACGTCCGGCTAATGCTGAAGATGCGGCAGCTATGCAGCCTCCGCCTCAGAAGGAGCGTGTCAAATCCTCATCCAAAAATCGAAATCAGGAGCCAACAGCCCAGGCCAGTGAGGAGGATCAGGAACAGGAAGAACAAAAGCCCGACACAAAGCCAAAACACAAAGAGACGAAACCTCCTTCCAAATCCGAAAAGCATGCGCCTACGCAAGCTAAGCCAGACGCGGAAAATGAGTCTGATGATCAGAGCCAAGCATCCGAACAAGATCAGTTCAATAACGAAGATGTTACGAGTAAGGTGCTGACAGGGATTCGCAAAGCCCAGGAGCTTTTTTACCAAAAACGCTACCCAGAAGCCTTGGCAATGGTTAGGCAGTCACTGGATGCCCAACCGACTGCAGAAGGCCACGCCTTGGCTGGTAGCATAAGTTATATGATGGGGAAAAACGGTTTGGCTCGAAGGCATTGGGAAGATGCACTACGGTTAAATCCCGATATGCCGGCGGTGGAGAACATGCTACAACGAACCCGTACCCCTGGAGGACGCGGTTCACCGGCTCCCAGACCATTGATTTCTCGCCCGTCTCCGAGACCACCAGCTGCCGTAATTGAGGCTGCTGGACCAGAAATTTCCGATGGAGCGCCCTTTCCGGAAGAAGCCGCTGGTGAACATCAACCGATTCAAAAATTCGATAGCGAGGGTCGGCTCAGCGCCCCTATGAATTCAATTCAGAAAGCCATAGAAGCACCTCCAGTAGTGGTTCCCGATTCGATGCCTCTCGCGCCAGTGAAACATGATGTGAAAGTGGAAAATCCTGAGAATCCGGTTCCGGAAGAAGTTGCACCAGTCGCGAAAGAACCAGCACCAAGTAAGCCCGCGATTCCGACTCATCCGATCAAGGGGAAATAGGCAAATATGATTTCCTTTTCCACCGTATTCGGAGTCATATTCGGTTTCGTAATCATCGCCGCCGGTATATTGCACGAAACCAAGGATTGGCAGGTTTTCCTAAGCCCATCCAGTTTGGCGATTGTTTTCGGTGGTACCGTTACCGTTACCTTTATCGGATTCCGGTTCAAGTACGTTTGGAGCACTTTTATTGCCACCTTGAGGATATTCCTCAAACAGAGCATCTCCTCTAAAACCTTGATTGCGGATGTGAAAACGGCAATCGACTGGCAAAAAAAGTTTCAATCTGAAGGACAGGCCACCTACGAGGCCATTGCAAAATCAAGCAAGGACGAATTCATCAAATACATTTTCAACTTGGCGAGTACCGGTTACAAATCTGATGAAATCCGAGAATTGGGCACCACCAGCATTGAAGAACACTATTACCGGCATCTGCAAGAAAGCACCATTTTGACCACTATGGGTTCGATGACGCCCGCCTTCGGGTTAGTTGGTACCTTGATGGGCCTAATCGTCATGCTCGGAAAATTGGAAGACCCTTCCAAGTTAGGTCCAGGACTTTCCTTAGCATTAACTGCGACATTGTACGGCCTTCTGTTCGCCCGGTTTGTTTTTATGCCTGCTTCCACAAAAATTCGGCAAACATTGAGTATTGAGCGATTTCGCCATTATCTGATTCTGGAAGCGTTGGTTATGATCATGGATAAGAAACAAGCTATGTACATACAGGATAAACTCAATTCCTATCTCGATCGTAAAGAACAGTACTCTATGTTCGAAAAAAAGGCCGGGTCCACCAAGGGCGCGGCTAAAAAGTAATCGGTTTAGTGTTCCATGGCCCTCAACGCACATCCCAATCGCCATCGGGTTAACGAACAGCACGGGTCTGAAGAAGATTGGCTCATGAGTTATGCCGATCTTGTGACTCTCTTGATGGCGTTTTTTCTGACGATGTTGTCTGTTTCCCATGTTGATCCTGCGCTGTTTGAACAAATGAAAAAAGGATTGCGGACCGATATTGGTAAGGATAAGGATGTCAAAACTCCGCTGGGTGAAATCAAACACGATTTGGATTCTTTGCTTTCCGGTCAGCGAAAGCGAGGCGAAGTCAGTATAGACTTGACGCGTGAAGGTATCATTCTTGAATTCTCGAGCTCAGCAATTTATGATCCCGGTAAAGCCGATATCGGGCCTTCAGCTCGCGCAAACATTGATATCGTGACGGATGCCATTAAAAATATCGAGTATTACAAATTCGCGGTGGATATCGAAGGGCATACCGACAATATCCCCATAAAGACTCTTCAATTTCCATCCAATTGGGAGTTGTCGGTTTCCCGTGCCACCAATATTGTCAAGTACATGATAAGCAAAGGCATTACTTCCGATCGGCTTAAAGCTGCGGGGTACGCGGACACAAAGCCAAAGTCGGCAAACACGGATTCAGTGGGCAACTCCATTCCCGCTAACCAGGCCAAGAATCGCAGAATAGTGTTAAAGATTCACTAACGCATTTTAGCTGCGTTGCTAAATTTATTGCTATCAGTTGCAATCGAAAGGGTAAGAAGGAAGCAAACCCAATTTTGTCCTGGGCGTTTGTAGGTGCGTCAAGCCTAATAGAACATGCATGTATTCATTGACCAGCTTAATTTTGAAATGAATAGGCACGATGTTATTGAAAATGCTTCCGGCAAGGAAAGTTTGTCTCGCATCTACAATGCCGTCCGATTCAGTAAGGATAAAACACCCTATAAAACCCGATTTGATTTTCAATTGAGCCATGCCGCAAAATTAAGGCGAGGTGGGTATTATACCCAACATTCCAGGGACGCCTGACATGATTTTTTCGAATTAGCCAAACTCACCGTCCCTTTACCAAGCGCGTTTCTACACCTCCATAAAAATCAATAGGTTATAATTATTTGCGTTCAGCTCACGGTCTTGATGTAGCACATCAGTTACCTTTGAAAAACGGTGCACATTTGGATCCTAGTGCACATTTGGATCCCATTATTTTTTGACCTGCATTGCCTACAATTTCTCTTTCCTCCTATGGATACGATTTTGTAATCCTCGGTAGGCAAAGATTTGGGGCCTTAAAATGCTGGAAGTAGCAAGTGACGAGATCCAAACATTACCCATGGATCATCATGGCCTCGTGGCAGCAGTCTGCAAGGATTTACGAATAGCCGAAAGGATTGATGCGTGCCT
>JAYUHW010000275.1:0-1878 GCA_043766615.1 Fibrobacteria bacterium
GCTATCGCCCAAGGGTTAGGTTTTACGCGGCAGCTGCCACTGTATCCATATTCTTCTTTATCTGCCCTCATCACCTGTGCATCCCACACTGTTAGCCCTGTTGGACTGTCACCGGTGGCAGCGATTGCAGCAAATGCAGGTCGGTATTTTGTATTTGCTGAAGAACTGGGTCAAACCCTGCTAGCCGGTGAAGAGTTGGCAGCATTGGGAGCGCTGCATCCCAATCTGATCACTTCCGGTCGAATACCTGATGACGAACGTTTCCGTTTGATATTTCCCACCGTGGAGCGCATGGAAGTCCAAATGGATTTTATGCGCGTTGTGAATCTGGCCAAGGCGCAACCCCCGATACTGGATGGCGTTATACGTCCCAACTATCTTCAGGCATCAGCCGCCGAGGAAAAGCGGCGCACTCCAAGTGCCGAAAGTACAAGTTAATCATGGTAACCTGGGTGCGACCTTTGCGTTCAGTAGACATTCAAGCTGTTTTGGCTATTGAAACGGAGGCAAACTCCGTCCCGTGGCGAGCGTCAGATTTTTCGGCATTTGTGCCCAAGGAACAGCCAAGTATTCTGGGAGTGGAAATGCCGCTGACTCAAGAAGCCGGCGGGCAGCATATGGCCTGGGTGTATGCCGATCCGGAGGTTAGGGGATTTCTTTGCGCCTTAGGCGCAGCCGACGAGGTGGAGTTGCAATCCCTAGCCGTGGAAAAGGCCCGTTGGGGTTTAGGCATAGGATCGGCATTGATGGATGCAATGCTCGTTTGGGCCCGGTCGGAGCAATACCGTGCGTTTCACCTGGAGGTACGGGAAAATAATGTGCGAGCCTTTGAATTTTACCGACGATGGGGTTTTGCTAGGGTGGGGCGTAGACCCAATTATTACAGTGATAATGGTGAGGCCGCGCTCTTAATGAGCCTCGAGTTTGGACCTTAATTCCGGACTCCAAGATAACTATTGCTAAATTATTCTCAGACTTTATTGAGATTCATTCACGCCACTTTTAGGGAGTTTATTTATGTCCAAGGCCGTCATTTCCACTCGTCATGGGGACATCACCCTTGAATTTTTACCTGATGTTGCTCCCAATCATGTCCAAAACTTCCTGGAACTGGCCAAGTCCGGATTTTATGATAAAACTCTTTTCCATCGTGTAATTCCCGGCTTTATGATTCAAGGTGGTGACCCCAACACTAAGAATTCAGACAAACAATTGCACGGAACAGGTGGATCAGGAAAAAATGTGAAAGCCGAATTTTCCAAAACTCCGCATGTGCGAGGCATAGTATCTGCGGCGCGTTCCGCTAATATTGATTCCGCGTCTTCGCAATTTTTCATAGTAGTGGCCGATTCCTCACATCTTGATAATCAGTATTCTGCATTTGGGCGGGTGCTCTCCGGCATGGAAGCTGTTGATGCCATTGTCGCTGAAGAAACCGACCATCGCGACAACCCCATTACACCTGTAGACATTACGGTTAAAGTGGTCGAGGAAGTTTAGAATGGGTGGTGGCCAATTTTTTTGGGGTAAGGCACCCATTATTATTAAGGAGTGGACTTGCCACTAAGGCCTCGTTTTCCTGTTCAATCCCGCCGAGGCGGATCCATTGGCCATTGGCGTTTGTGGGGCTGGTTTGCAGTCTCGCTGGCGCTAGTTCTAATGGTGATTTTTGGCGGAGCCATTTTTTGGAAATCTGGGCGTTGGCTGGTCCGTTCGGATTCCTTCGAGAAAATTTCTTGGGCATTGGTTTTGGCGGGAGAATCCCGTGACTGTGAGCGCACGGAAGCAGCCCTTGAGCTATACCGGGAAGGAAGAATAGATTCCGTCATACTCTCTGCTTGCCGTGTATTCAAAACTCATTATGAAAGTGAGTTCATC
>JAYUHW010000276.1:0-5222 GCA_043766615.1 Fibrobacteria bacterium
AGCATTCCAGAAGGTTGGCTTTCTACCCGTAAGGACGCCTTTTCCAAATAAATATTCGAGTTGATTGACACCTGCCGAATCAGGAGCAGGACGGTTGAGCTGCGCAGTGAAAAATCCAAGCACGGAGCGCGCATGTAAAGACGGTGTGCTGAAACCCATTTCGGTGCGATGACATTTTGCACACAAGTAGGCGGAAGGGAAAACCCATTTTTTCTGGCGGGATGTTTTGGCTGTGCCATTAGGCCAAATTCGAATGGAGTCTCGCATGCCACTGTAGTAGTCGGCTTCAACAAGTTGGGCGTCTTTTTGATCTTTATTCCACTTGTAACTGAATCCGTACCAATGGTCAGTCATGGTATTTTGGGCCGAGTCCAAAACTTCTTTCTGGTTGATGAGCAGGCGCGTCTCCCAAAGTACACGTGAAGAAGCGACACCGGTAATGGTATCGATAGCGAACTGTTTGATGAAGACTGTGCCATCGGGATATCCATAGTAGTCGGAAGCATCGGAATACTCGATGGTCGTGCCTGGTTTGAGCAAGACCCAGCGCATTTTTTTGGCGTCATCGCTCCATAGCGGGGAATTCACCTCATAGTAATAGGCCGTGGGCAAAAGCTTTTTTTTAACGCTGACAATATCGGTGTACAGCCCCGTGGCGGATAAAAGTTTGGGCGCATTGACGCAGGTGTCGCACAGCGTCCAATATTTGAATCCGGTTTGACCTTGGCTTATTGTGATCGCTAACAGTGTTATAAGGGCTACGGCGAGAGTAATGATTTTCCGATAGGATGTTTTGAACATGTGCATTTCTCCTTGATGATTGCTGCCTCTTTAGTATAAGGCGACTCATGGAGCAAAAGTTTCATTCCAAAAAACAAACCGTTCTTTAATTGCGAACGGCAACGCAAGTGGCGTCAATCAATACTGCCACCAATAAGGGTCTCCAGGTCTCCCTTTCGGGCGATAAGACTTGTGCAATCTAAAACAGCCATTGCTGTCGACGCCGAAATCTATTCTTCTTGGGTCCTTGATTTGCCAGCCCTTTAAGTTAAGGTCTATGGCAACACTGCCAGTATCCATATTGACGGAATCATTTCCGGAGTAATAGACTAGCCGGTTGGCCCAAATATCTTTCTTCGACCATTTCACGGTGTCTGGATGGGATTGTAAAAGCATGGGCGTGATATTTCCTGATATCCAAGGTCCCGTGCCGGTCAAGCTTCCAGCCACGGGTCGTTTCTGGAATCCTGCATACCAGTTGATGTCATATCTAGTGGCCACCGGTTTCCGAAATCCAACCAGAAATACTAGTGTATCGCGGCATTGAGTCGTTTCTATATCCCCTTCAGCAAGCTCCAACATTACGGGATTGTCCAAAGCCTCTGGCCTAGGCATACTTAGCTCGGTTGAATTCTCCTGGTTCCGGCTGATATTTCCAGATGAATCGACAGAACGAATCCGGAATTCCATGGTGAGTTCGGCTTCCTTGCCGTATTGGTATTCCAACTTGAAAACATTTAAGGGGAAGGGATCTTCACCGGGACGGTACACTTGAAGGAAAAAACTTCTCGGAAAATAACTTTCTATAATCGTGTCTGTCAGTCCGCGTATCTGGGACGCTTCGGCAAATTCCGGATGCCCGGCTGGAAAGTACTCCAAAGTATAACTGGCGATTTTTTCTTTTTGGACCGGACTCCAAATCATGGAAAAGAGACCCGTGAGCGTATCATATTTAGCAGACAATACTGTAGGTGCTGTGGGACCTATGGGCCTATATTTATTCATTGGTTTTGGTGAAAGCGATGTTGTCTTTCCGGAAACAACTGTAACCGGGCTATCCACAACAGTTTCATATCCGCGCGAACTGTAGTTCAACCTATAGACACCCATAGGTATGCCTTTCAGCGTAAACATACCCACGGAATCCGTCATGGCAATGTATGCCGAACCCTGCACATAACAAAATACTGCGGCCAAGCCTCGACCTTCCGTCACAACTGTTCCTGTGATGGTCCCGGCGGGCAGCAAAGTGTCTCGGCCCAAATCTACAGCTGCATCCACATACCGTACCCGCGGAATAAATAGGGTTGATTTTTCACTACCACCCTCGCCCGAAATATTGTAAATGCCTACATCCAAACTCTGAATGGAATAGTGGCCCAATGAATCCGTTTCCGCACTGGAGGCGATTCCGGCATCCACGTTGTTGTTAAGGTCATTAGGGCTGGAAGCCACATGCCATGCTTTTACATGAGCGCCAGGAACAGCCTTTCCCTCTCCATCCACCAAAATTCCATGTAACCCCTGACCACTGGTTGTCTGTGTCGCACTCCCTTCACAACCACAAAGAACCAAGACGGAAAAAAATCCCAGCACCAGGCTGACGTTACCCAACCATTGCAAAAGCCGACTTTTGTTCGACATTGTATTCCTCCTGTCAGACTCTTTTTAAAATTGAGTCAGCGGAAACATTTGGATGTTTAGCTGAATCACCCTATCGACGTGCTTATCTTGTTCCGCCAAAGTGAGGACGCATTTTCGCAATGTTTTCAGGGCCGCCCTGACTTTTTCAACGCTTTCCGCGGATAGGGTAGCTGTCAAAGTCGATATATCCCGGGCGTCCTTGGAGTGCCTGTCCAAGGATTCCATCGCCAGTTTCATGGTTGCCGTTTGGAAGTTTTCCACGTGCAGGGATTCACCCAAATCATCCGAACTGATCAAGTTGGCGGTTTGCCGAAAGTATCCCTGGGCGTCTTTGGCGATCATGCCCAACTTTTCCAATAGTCCAATGGCCTTTTTAACTTGGGCCGTGGGGACGGGCGGATTCAGCTTTCGACCCAGACTTTTATAGTCGTCTTTGAAATCCGTGAAGTAGAGCAACTCGCGCAGCGCAGCATGGTACCACTGGCTGAAGTATTCGTACTTATCCGCTGAAATGACGTTCAGCTGGATCTTGCTCATGGCCAACAATTTTGCGTAATGCAGGTTTTTCAATTCCAAGCTGCCGGCCTGGTTGAAAGAAACCAAGTGCAAGAGGTATTCCTCTTCATCCTTGTTCAACTCCAATGCACGCGACAAGCGCAAAGCCGCGGTGGAGGAAAGCGTTCGCCTACCTGCCAGAATGTCTGCAAATGCACTCGAAGATCCATAGCCGGCTTTTTTACAAAAGTACCGATGCGAGAATTTTGGATTCTGGCGCTTTCGGTCCTCGTAACAATCCTTAAGGAAAGTACGGAAGTCCATGTATGCGCTGACATCCGGTGATAATGGCCCCATTGCTTTTTAATATATCACGTACCAAGAAACAGCGGTCGCGAATCGGACAACAAATCGTTCTTTCTTTGCGAGCGCGTAAAAACACAAAAACCTTATGTTTTGCCTAAAAAGCGCCTAGTGGACAGAACAGCTCTTCAAATGGACCCCAATAATTTGGTGTGTTTGCGAACAAAGTGAGCTGGCAATCCTTACCTTTTTCATCCAAACTCTAACTGAAATAGCGCGCTTAAAAAAGGAGACAAAATAGTGCGATCAACCGGACTGCGCTTGATGAAAATACAGGTCTTTTGTCGAGGACATTTTGTCGTAAACTTACGACTCCCAAGCAGCGGCATCTGCTTGACATTTGGTCTTTAATTTCTATCCTAAAGAAGAGCTTTGTACCGTTCCAAATCAGCTATTTATAGGAGTTTAGGATATGATGTCAAAACGGAAATTATTCCTAATAAGTTCCGGCCTGGCCGTCTTGGTTGGCCTGGGGGCTTGCTTGAAGGCCGGTGATGGTGTGGGGTTAGATAGCAATGGTAAGCCTGTGGTGGTAGCCATTGATCCTTGCGTTGCTGGCCCCACCTCCAAAGCCTGTACCACCAGCACATGCCTCAAAAATCCGAGCTCCCCAATGTGTGCCGTGGTGACAGTAGATAGCTGCACTCTACCAATTAAACCTTCCCGCTGTTCAACTGTCATCGCAAAGACCCACTTTACTACCGCTGTATGGCCGATTATTTCGGCAACAGAAAATCACTGTCTTCAGTGCCATATACCAAATGGTGCCGGCGCAATTCTAGAGATGGATACGCCCCAAAAAGCCTATACAAACCTAGTGAATGTTTCGGTTTTTTATCAAATCCTTGCCAATGGAGGCGCTCCTAATTGGAAGCGTGTAGTACCGGGCAAACCTGATAGCTCTATGTTGTTTAAAAAAATAACAGGAAAGTTGAATAGCGTAGTTAGATACGATGTTAATGACCAAAGTCTTTTTTATGGCAGTACAATGCCGCTAGGGGGGTATCCCAAGATTTCCCCAGCATCCATTGACACTATACAGAAGTGGATTCTGGAAGGCGCCTTGCAATGAAGAATAACTATGAAGGAAAACTCATGTCATCGATAAAAGGCTTGTTCCTTGCTTCTTTCTCAATTGGTGTCTTATCCGGTTTGGTTTCCGCTGAACCTTACTTTGCCGTGCGCACAGGATTCAAATGCAGCCAATGCCATGTCAATAGCACGGGTGGAGGCAAACGCACTGACTTTGGCAACATCTTTTCTCAGTTGATGCTTCCACAGCCTGCACACGAAGGAAAGGAAGTCGGCTTTGATCCTAAACTGAATGATGCCGTCTCAATTGGCTCCAACTGGCGCGTTGAACAGGTTCGAACCATGGAATACAAGACCAATCCTTCAAAAGATGGTCTGATCATTCGCGAAAGCAATGTTTATGTCAATATTGATCTGGTAAAGAATTTCCTCTCGGCCTATTTGGATGAAACCATGACTCCAAGTGCCACGAACCGGGAATTTTATGGAAAAGTCAATCTCCCCTTTAACAGCTATTTCAAGGCTGGAAATATGCTATTGCCTTATGGATTTAGGCTTATGGATGATAATGCCTTTGTCCGTGATAAAACCGGATATACCTACAATACCCATGATTTAGGCTATGAAATTGGCATGGAACCAGGGCCAGTTTCATTGATTGCAAATGTCACCAATACACAGCTCTCAACAGTCGGCTCCGTCATTCTTCCCGGTTTTTCCTTTGTGAATAGCTATCGCATCGGCGGCTCCTTTGCTTCCGGAATTAAAAAAGCGGAGCGAGGAAAAAGCCAAAACTTCGGAGTTTTCGGAGGACTTTCTGCGGGTTGGGTTACCTTGTTAGCAGAGAGGGATTGGATCAAAAGGGACCCGATCAAATCCATTGCTGATTATGCGGAATTGGATATATT
>JAYUHW010000277.1:0-3836 GCA_043766615.1 Fibrobacteria bacterium
CACAACCTAAACCCGATGGCCGCCATCAAAGTTCCGGGAATGAGTTATCAGCCTCCATTAATCGGTGGTGCAAAATTATTGAATTTTCTTTCTACATTCTGGCCAGCATTAGGTGGCTATTTTCTGTTCCTGGCTGGTGGGCTAATAGCCTTGACCTTTGGGCTGCTGTGGTTGTCTTCTGTTAATTTAAAGCTTCGCTTTCGCCCTTTCAAAACCAGTACCGTAGCTTCCACATTTTTGCTTTTCAGTGTAGTTTTATGGGGTTGTGAAAGACAAGGTCCCGTTCCATTTTTATGGGGCGAAGATGCTTGCCATTTTTGTAAAATGACTTTGGTGCAAAAGGGTTATGCCGTACAGCGCATCAATGCAAAGGGAAAGGTTTTCAAATACGACGCCATCGAATGTTTGTTGGGCGATCTCAAGGTCAAACCTTTGGGGCCCCAAGAACAAATTTATGTTTCCGATTGGAGCCGACCCGATGCGGCTTTAACTCTGGCCGAGGAGGCAATGTTTTTGAAGAACGAAAACATAGCCAGTCCAATGGGAGGGGCCTTAGCCAGCTTTCAGGCCAAAGATTCCGCAGTGGCCTTTCAGGGTCGGATGGGAGGAACTCTCTTGGGTTGGACCGAACTGCAAAAGTTTTGACCTCCAGTCTACTTCCACTAAAGTGGCTGACCGCCGTTTGTACTCTGCTCTTTTTAATTCCGGAATATGCTTTAGCCTCCGATACTTTGACGGTAGGCCTCGGAAAATCTTTTTCTCATTTGGCAGATGCGCTCCAGGCTAGCAAGTCCGGAGACCATATTCTGGTATCGCCTGGACGCTATCGGGAAAAGGGACTTGTGGTACGCAAGCAAGTTTACATTCAAGGTGTGGATTGGCCGATTTTGGATGCAGAAGGCGGCGAAACCATTTTGGATATTCACGCCAATGGGGTTGAGGTTCGTGGGTTAAAATTCAGAGGCGTGGGCGTTAATTATCTTAAGGAACACGGCGGCATCTGGATTACGGAAGCCAGTGATGTGGTTGTAGCCGATAATCATTTTGAACATGATTTCTTCGGAGTCTACGGAGCCCATGTCCGCAGGGTTACCATAAGGAATAATGTCTTTGAAGGTTTGTGGGGTAAGGAAACGGCCAATGGTAATGGGCTGCATTTTTGGAAAAGCGACAGCATCAACATCATTCACAATATCATCCAAGGGCATCGGGACGGGATTTATTTGGAGTTCACGGGAAATTGCATTGTCACGGATAATACCTGTGAAGGCAATGTCCGGTATGGCCTTCATTTTATGTATGCTAATGGAAATTCATATCACAGGAATACCTTTCGCAACAATGGATCCGGTGTAGCCGTCATGTACTCGCATAACGTGGATATGCGCGGAAACCGCTTTGAAAAAAACTGGGGCGCGGCCAGTTACGGTTTGCTTTTGAAATCGATATCTGGAAGTCGAATTGAAGGAAATCAATTTGAACGGAACACCGTAGCAATTTTTCTAGAGGCCGGCAGTCGCATCCACTTGACGGGAAATGTTTTTAAGGCAAATGGTTGGGCGCTTCGCATTGTTGCGGATTGTGATGCCAATATTTTTACGCAGAATCGTTTCGAGAACAATACTTTTGATGTTGCCTATAACGCCAGTCCCGCCAGTACCAATACTTTTACGGGCAATACCTGGGATCATTATCAAGGGTGGGATTTGGATCACAATGGT
This sequence comes from Fibrobacteria bacterium, assembly GCA_043766615.1. Classification (GTDB taxonomy): domain Bacteria; phylum Fibrobacterota; class Fibrobacteria; order UBA11236; family UBA11236; genus Chersky-265. The sequence goes on from JAYUHW010000277.1 coordinate 1,722, forward strand.
ATCGGTGATATTCCGCATAGACCAGTAGAACTGTTTCCAGCAATAATGCAGAACCACCCTCAAGCCATGGTTCTCCTCCGTAGCCACTTTATCACTTTGCTGAATATCTTGGAAAGAATGTTTCCCACCTTGTCTCCGGCGACTCTGGAGGATACCCAGCCTATTATGGTGCAGGGCAAAACCAATAGAAAGAGCTTATGAGTGCACTGCCCTTAAGGGTCCAGGAATTGAAAAAAGGCTATGGCAAAAAAAGGGTTTTGGAAGGATTCAGTTTGGAAGCTCAAGCCGGAACTGTAACTGCCATTCTCGGTTCTAATGGAAGTGGAAAGTCCACTTTCATGCGTTGTTTGCTGGGCTTGCATGTATTTAAATCAGGAAAGATCGAAGTTCTCGGAGAAGATGTTCGTTCGGGACCGCAGTATCGCAGGCATATCGGTTATATGCCGCAAACGCCAAGCTTTCCCGAAAATCTTACTGTTAGGGAAATTGCCCAACTGGTTGCTCAAGTGAGGGCCGTCAAACCGGATTTTTCTCGTGGTGGTGCGCTTGGAGTGGAAAAGTTTCTCGATCAAAAATGGAAAACGCTTTCTGGAGGCATGAAGCAGAAGGTCAATGCCATTTTAGCCGTGGCTTTTAATGCGCCAATGCTGGTTTTGGATGAACCTACGGCCAGTTTGGATCCAGCCTCGCGACTGCATTTGGTAGACTTGCTCAAGTCAGAAAAAAAAAGTGGTAAATGTATTTTGATTTCGACACATTTATTGGGTGATCTTTGGGAGCTGGCCGATCAATTGGCCTTCCTTAAGGATGGAGTTGTGAGTGTTATGGCTGCCAAAGATATTTCCGGGATGGGCAGTGATATCGCACTTTTTGAAAGGAGTGTGGCGGCCAGGCTGGAACCGGGTTTGGAAATAGGGAATGGGGCCCGACTATGACCGCTATTTTTTCTTTTTGTCTAAAAGATTTATTCCGGAGCCGTTTCATATTGGCCTATTTCTTTTTTTATCTGGCTACCGGGTACGGACTTATGCAGTTCGCACCAACCAGCTCCGCAGGACTTGGCGCGCTGCTAAGCTTGGTTTTATTTCTCGCGCCGCTTTGCGCCATTATTTTTGGTACTCTCTATTTTTATCAAGCTCGAGGTTTCCAAGAGCTGATGTTGGCACAGCCAGTGGGACGTAAAGCCATTCTGGCCGGCCAAGGCTTGGCATTGGCGCTTTCTTTGAGCCTCGCTTTTTGCTTGGGCTTAGGTATTCCAACTTTGACGGCTGGTTTTAATAGCGTAACGGACTTACAAATGCTCGGATTATTTCTTGGTGGCGGAATTTTACTTCATCTCAGTTTTCTCGCTCTAGCATTTCTCGTCGCACTGTCTATTGAAGACCGACTGCGCGGCTTTTCCACCAGTTTAATGGTTTGGCTGGTATTGGTATTTCTGTACGATGGTGGACTTCTTTTTGTCTTGACCTATTTTTCCGACTACCCTTTGGATCGGTTTACTATCGGTGCCATTTTATTTAATCCCGTCGATTTAGAACGCATCCTGGTCTTGATGCAATTGGATGCGTCTGTGCTACTTGGCTACACGGGAGCCGTTTTCCGCCGATTTTTTGGGACTGGAGTTGGAATCTTTGCAGCATTAGGCGCCATGATGTTGTGGGTCATAGTGCCTACGGCCTTATTTTTTCAACGACTCGGGAAAAAGGATTTTTGAGTTGTAATTTAAATTCCGACTTAAGCGGGCTTACCGCCTTTAGCCTCCGAGCTCTTTTTAGGATCCATCAACTCCATCAATTTGAGCCCAAGCAGGCCATCCATGGCGGAACCGCTTCCTCCGGAGCTTCCTGCACCAATCAAGATATCCGGAATTAATTTGATATGGCCCTTGGAGAGCTCCTCGGTAATTTTGAATCGGGTAAAATTTTCACCACCCAGAGCATTAACGGCCAGTTCATAGGCTTCCGCAGTGGATTTTCCGATAGCTAGCACTCTACCGGCCTCGGCATCTCCAGTTAAAGTGATTTGAGCAGCTTGCGCGCCGGCTTTGAGCTTGGTCGCTTCTGACTCTGCCTTGGCCCTAGCCATTGTCGCTTCGGCTTCACCAAAAGCGCGTAG